>RKRU01000072.1 GCA_007571225.1 Nitrosopumilaceae archaeon
GGTTATTTTCGGTAGAAATTCGTCTCCGGTTGGTAGTTGTTCTGTCATTGTACTGTGTTATCCGACTTTGCACTAGTACCCCCTTGTCAAAAAGTACTGCCCCGATTGTTAATTTTTCGCTTCCACTACGCAACTTCAAGTCAAACATAATGTGAATCTGGTAAGGTATTTTGCAGCATTGATACTATAACTACGACATTCATTTTTGAATTAAAATATTAGAACCATTAGCATGTGTCTAAACTTTAGATACATGCAATCGAGCTCACCTTTGAGTCATATGCTAATATTATCATCAGGATACACGGGACTTGAGCATGTTACCTGTAGACCTTCAGTCCACGCGGCAGAATGATTCCTGAACTGTCACCACAATTAAGGAGTCACTTATTTGTTGTGTTTGGAGAGTATTGTGCATATGGCCTCTCCGTGCTCTGTAAGCTGGTAGAGTCGCCCCTTCCGGGCTTGTGGGTTGACGCATACGACAAGATCATCCTTCTTCAGTTCGGCAAGTGTGTTGCTTACATGACTCATTTGATATTTGGTTGCATCTACTATCTCTTTGGGGCATAACAGATCATTCTTCAATGACATTATTATGTTCTTTTTGTACTTGCTGCTTTTGACCTTGCCCAATTTTTCATTCAGATTTTTGTTCATGTGTCTATCATGTAACTGGACTGTGCTACCTTTTTCTGAATTATTACAGATTAAGTATAGAATAAATACATGATAGCTACAGTTTAATCAGGTTAATGTAATGGTAGAACAAGATGGTGAGCAATACAAGGTGACCCCGAAAAAAGACTCCGTCAATCAATATACTCACAGAAACAAGAAGAGAGTTAACAATCCACCTGTTGGACTTGTCAGTACAAGCACTGATCCAGTTCATCCTAGCAAGGGATACTTGCATGATCCAAGATCAGATCCTCGACTAGAATGGTCCGGAAAATTAGAGAATACGGAGTTTGAGGTAGATACTGTATCACTTCACGTGCACGAGAGGATCGATCCGTATACAATTCTTGAAAAGGTGATGAAGCAGGAGAGAACCACACAGCAGAGCATGTTCAAATATTTTGAGGACCCAGAAGACCATTTGCCTTTGCGCGATGCGATTGAGTTTTACAAGCATGATCAGAACTGGTCGAACCGTCTTGTTGCAGGAGACTCGTTGCTGGTGATGAACTCGCTACTGGAAAAAGAGGGCATGGAGGGAAAGGTGCAGATGATCTACATCGACCCTCCGTATGGAATCAAGTACGGTTCTAACTTTCAGCCGTTTGTAAACAAAAGAAACGTAACTGATGGTAAGGATGATGATCTTACACAAGAGCCTGAGATGATCAAGGCGTTTCGAGATACGTGGGAGCTTGGAATTCATTCCTATCTGTCATATGTGGCAGACAGGCTGTTGCTGGCCAGACGGCTTTTAGACGATTCAGGATCCTGTATCGTCCAGATATCGATTGAACATATCTCTAGGATCCGCTTAATCCTGGACGAGGTATTCGGCGCGGATAATTTTGTGAGCATGATTACAGTTCAAAAAACAACATCAACTACAGGCCGAACACTTGACTCTGTCGCCGATTACTTGCTGTGGTATGCCAAGGACATCAAGAAAGTAAAATACCATAATCTTTTCACAAAAAAGAAAATTCCAATTAATGATATAGGGTACAAGTACTTGGAGTTTGCGGATGGTTCAAGACGATCCATGTTGCCTCAGGAGCGTTTTAATCCGAATGTGATTCCTGATAACGCCAAGATTTTCATGTATGATAATTTAACTTCCCAAAGTGGAGATAGCAGCATAAAGTTTGAATTTGAAGGTGAGGTATTTTTTCCCAGTAGAGGATCATGGACAACATCACTTGCTGGATTACAGTCACTTGCCAATTTAAACAGAATATCAAAACGTGGTACTGTGCTAAGATACATACGTTATTTCAATGATTTTCCATATGTGCATTTTAATAATATTTGGACAGATGCCACAAGTAGTTTTTTGAAGAAAATTTACGTAGTCCAGACAAATCCAAAGATAGTCGAGCGAATCATGCTTATGACAACGGACCCAGGTGATCTGGTGCTGGATCCCACATGCGGTTCGGGTACGACTGCATACGTTGCAGAAAAATGGGGCAGGCGATGGATCACATGCGATACGTCTCGGGTCGCGCTTACCTTGGCAAGATCGAGAATAATGACATCCCACTTTGACTATTACAAGCTGGCAAGGCCAGACGAGGGCGTGTCATCGGGCTTTGAATATGAGGTGGTTCCACACATAACACTAGGCTCGCTTGCAAACAGCGAGGATCCCCCAATTGAAACCCTTTACGACAAGCCTGTAGTGGACAAGACAAGGACGAGAATTGCAGGGCCGTTTACAGTAGAATCGATCCCAGCACCGACTGTGCAATCCTTGGATGCCCTGTCTGAAAAACGACAATCGGACCAGCCCGCGGTACGCGACGTTTCACGCCAGCAACAGTGGCGGGACGAGCTGTACAAGACCGGCATACGTGGAAAGTCTGGACAGCGCCTAGAGTTTTCCAGAATGGATACACACCCTGCCACAAAGTGGCTTCATGCAGATGCCGAAACGAAGGAGGACGTGCCCAGACGCGTCATGGTCTCGTTTGGTCCCGAGCACGCACCATTAGAGCAACGGCAGGTAGAGCTTGCAATTGAGGAGGCCGGAAAGCTAGTCCCAAGGCCGCACATGGTAGTATTTGCCGCAATGCAGTTTGACCCGGAGGCGGCAAAGGACATTGACGAGCTGAACTGGCCTGGCGTTGTGATACTACGTGCGGAGATGAACAAGGACATGCTTACAGACGATCTCAAAAAGAAGAGATCGACTAACGAGTCATTCTGGCTTGTAGGCCAGCCCGATGTCAGCCTACAGACAGCCGAGGATGGTAGATATGTCATCCGGGTAAACGGCTTTGACTACTATGACATGAAAACCGATGACATAGTATCGGGTGGAACATCCCTTATAGCCATGTGGATGCTCGATACAGACTATGATGGGCGCAGCTTGTACCCGCAACAGGTATTCTTTCCGATGAGTGGTGGGAAATCAGGTGGAGATTGGAGCAGGCTTGCAAAGACTCTGAGCGCTCAGATTGACGAGGATCTTGTCGAAAAGTATCGCGGAATAGAATCCATTCCATTTGAGCGGGGCCCAAACGGGAGGGCGGCAGTAAGGATAATCGACGACCGTGGAATAGAATCGCTGAAGATAGTGGATATTGACTAGGGGCATGAAACAGATAGACAGTCTCATAATCTGCAACCCGTACACAGAACCCTCGCGGCACTGGCTGTATGACCGCACCGTAAGGCAGTTTGAGCTCCGTACGGGCCGCAGGCCTGCCGGGTTCCTGACGGCAACCCCTGACAGCAAGTCGTTTGATGACCCCGGGGAGTTTCGTGAGATGGAATTAGTAAACCGAATCCGCCCAAGGGTGAACGAATGGAGACGCAGCGGATATCCGGGAGCAACCGGAATAACGAAAAACCTGCTCTGGTACTGGACGCGCAGCGGCCGGCGTGAGAAGAGACTGTTCTTCTGTCAGCTTGAGGCAATTGAGACTCTGATCTGGCTTGTGGAGGCTCCGCCTGCGGCAAGGCAGGGAATTGAGATACCGTCTGATGGGGGAGGTTTTGCAAGACTGTGTTGTAAGATGGCCACTGGAACAGGCAAGACCATAGTGATGGGAATGGCAGTCGCATGGCAGGCAATAAACAGGGCAATCTACCCGCGCGATCCGCGGTTCTCAAGGAACATACTGGTCATGGCACCCGGACTTACAGTAAAATCGCGCCTACGGGTCCTGCGCCCCTCTGACGGCAACAACATCTACGATGAGTTCGAGCTCGTTCCAGACTCGCTGCGTGATGGGCTGAACCGGGCAAACATTGCAATACACAACTGGCACACGCTGACGCCAGAAGAAGATGCGCCAAGAAGCGTCGTAAAACTCGGGGCGGAGAGCGACTCGGCATTCTCAAAAAGGATACTCGGGCACGAACTGGACAGCATAGTAGTGATAAACGACGAGGCTCACCACGCATACAGGGCTGATGCCGCCTCTGGCATGTCCAAAAAGGATCTGGAACGGGACCGGAGGTGGATGGAGGGACTGGACCGCATTCACGCGGCGCGAAAGATACTACACTGCCTTGACTTTACTGCAACGCCGTTTGTCCCGTCAGGCAAGAGCGTCACAGAAGAGACACTGTTTGGATGGATAGTGTCAGATTTTTCACTGAACGATGCTATAGAGTCGGGACTTACAAAGACGCCCCGGATAGCGATGCGCGATGACGGGGGCAAGTACAGCAAGGAGTACCTCTCCAAGTTCTACCACCTGTACAACGACCCTGAGGTAAAGCCGGATCTGAACCGGAACGCCCTACCTGAAGAGCCCTTGCCAGACTTGGTGTCAGAGGCGTACATGCTGTTGGGCCAGGACTGGACCGATACGAAGAGGCGGTGGGACGAGATGGGTTCGCCTATTCCACCCGTAATGATTACGGTATGCAACAAGACTCAGACTGCGGCCAGGGTCAAACTCTCCTTTGAGAGGAACCGCTTTGAGCTTGACGAACTCTCCGATCCTGCATGTTTGTTGCACATTGATTCTGCTGCAATGCGGAGGGCCGAGGAACAGGAGGAGCAGGGGTCAGAGAAGAAGGAGGAGGAACTGCGCAGAAAAGTCGACACGGTAGGCAGGGCAGGCGAGGCAGGAGGACAGGTACGGAACATAGTCGCAGTCCAGATGCTGTCAGAAGGCTGGGACGCGCACAACGTAACCCACATCATGGGACTGAGGGCGTTTACAAGCCAGCTTTTATGCGAGCAGGTGATAGGGCGCGGATTGCGAAGAACATCGTACGAGGTGGATCCCGATACAGGATTGTACATGCCCGAGTATGTCAACGTGTTTGGCGTCCCGTTTACGTTTCTGCCGCACGAGGGTGGAAGCGGTACGATAGCCGAGCCGCCGTCACCTACAACCACCATAATGCCAGATCCGGAAAAGATACAGCACGTAATGGCATGGCCCAACATAGACAGGATTGATGTGGAATACTCGCCAAGGCTTGAGGTGGATTGGGATGCGGTGGCGCCAATAACGATACAGAGTACGGGGATAAGCACTACGGTGGGCATGACCCCGATACTTGAGGGCAAGCCGCATGTGGATAAGATGTCCTACATAGATCTTTGCGAGCTGGACCGGAAGATCAGGCTCCAGCACATGATATTTCTCGCATCCAGAGATGTCTATGCTGAGATGGCGCCCTGTTGGAAGGGGACCCGAGAGGTTCTAGTAGCGCAGATAATCCGACTAGTTGAAAGGTTCATCAGCCTAGGCAAGGTCGTGGTGATAGATGTCCATAACAACGAACTGCGTACTAGAATGGCCATGATGTTCAACCTGAAGCGGATTGTCCAGCACGTATGTAAAAACATCGGGGACTCTAACACGGAATCCCGGCACATACGCCTCAACGGGGCAAGGCCTGTGGTGTCCACTACAGACATGCGCACATGGCACACCAAAAAGCCTACTGAGCACAATACAAAGTCACACATCAACATGACCCCGTGCGACTCGAAATGGGAGATGGCGGCCGTACAGGAACTTGAGCGAAACCCGGATGTGGTGTCTTGGGTCAAGAACGACCATCTGGGGTTTGTCATACCATACCTATACAATGGAATCACACACGAGTACTGGCCCGATTTTTTGATACGGCTTGCAAACGGTATCACACTTGTCCTAGAGATAAAGGGTGCAGACGACGAGCAGAACAAGACAAAGCGCGCATATCTGGAAAGGTGGATTGATGCGGTAAACGACGATGGTGGCTACGGTACGTGGGCGTGGGATGTTGCGTTTGACCCGTCAGAGGTTGTGGGAAAAATTGAAGGGCATGCCAGAACCGCGGCGTCTGCCCGTGTACACGCAAGGTGTCCTAGATGCGGTGCAGAGTCGTCGACTGGACAAGATGTCGAGAGGGTGTTTGGATTCTGCGATACGGGCGGAATTACGAGGCCGCAGTCGTGGTGCAGGGCGTGCAGAAGCATCAGGAAGGGGCCAGACTAGACTTTCTACGTGTTCTCGGCATTCAAGTCAGTTGAGCAGTCGCGCGGTGCATCAGGAAGGGGCCAGACTAGACTTTCTACGTGTACGTAGTAAAAGCATAAAAGTTCCGTTGCTGCAAGCATATGCGGGACGGCTACACTGATTGTAGGCATGGCAGGTTTATGTGTCTTACCTGGATTGACCA
>RKRU01000187.1 GCA_007571225.1 Nitrosopumilaceae archaeon
CTTCTGAGAATTTGATGGTGTGAAGGTGGCGTGGTATGATATGAATGGGGGTTCTATCCAAAATATGGCAGCTGGCTGGTCTCAGACAAGCACTGACCAGGCTCAGACAATATCACTTCTCATGCCATACCCCCTTTACACCATCAAATTCTCAGAAGAATTGGTTTATCATACAGCTTTGAACTTTTGTATGTAATTCCCCAGCCTCGTCTAATAAACTACTTATGAGCGCCATCACAGATCAGCTCTGTGAAGAGCCTCTTTGTGGCCGACATAGAGTCGGGTGTGGAAGTTGATACGTACTTTATGATCGTCTCCAAAAAGACGCCGCGTTCCTACAACAACAAACCCGGATGCTGGTTCAGTCTGGAGGTCTCTGACAAGACCGGTCGAATAAAAGTAGTCTTCTGGGGTGACAGCGACGAGAGTACAAGAGCCCTGCACTCCTCACTCCGGGAACAGGATGTGGTACGGATCAGGGGAACGGCCAGTCTGTACCATGATATACTACAGATCTCGGTAAACCCCGGGGTGGGAGCCCTTGAGCCGTGTACCACATACGACAAGGAGGATATAATGCCTGCAACGGATCTTGACATTGGGGAGCTGAGGTCTAATCTGTTTGAAGAGATTATGGGGATACAGAACGGGCCCCTGAGGAGTCTGCTTGAATCAATATTTGAGGACAAGGAGGTACTGGAGCGTTACACTACATGGCCTGCAGCTAGGAGATACCATCACGCGTATACGGGTGGCCTGATCGAGCATTCCCTTAATCTAGTGCGTCTTGCCCGCACCGAGGCCAAACACTATGAACCACATCTGGACACTGATATGTTGACTGCCGGCTGCCTGCTACATGATATTGGAAAGATATACGAGTACGAGGTGGGGATTGGAATAACATACTCTGCCACCGGAAACTACCTAGGGCACATAACGACTGGGGCCATGTTAGTACGACAGCACATAGAGAAACTGAGGCAGTCGCATCCAGATGCCATAGATGTCGACACAGAACAGCACATACTCCACATAATACTGAGCCATCATGGCATCTTGGAGCACGGCTCGCCTGTGGAACCTCAGACCCCAGAGGCCGTCTTGGTACACCATGTGGATGCATGCGATGCTCAGACCAAGCACGTACTGCAAGATAAGATCGCCTCGCAAAACCCCTCCTCCTGATAGTAGGGTCAAGATTCTTCTCCTGGTGGAACTTTTCCATACGTGACGTTTGTCATAGTAGGTGTGTTGCTGTCTTGTCTGCTGAGGCAGGCGGCGCCGGCAAAAGATTACGGCGAGACGAATAACCGGTACTGCAATGGAGACGTACTGCAATGGAGAACCGGTATCGTAATATAGCAAATCCGATGATCCATTCTACATGAATCCCGGTATAGGACTGATCAAGCGTAGGTTAGAGAAGGAGAACCAGGCAGTTGCACTGGCAACATCGCACATACTAAAAGAGTATGGCGGCGGTGACGGCAGTGCAGGGTTGACGGCCGACTCGGTGAGCGTACTGGAGACCAAGTATGACACGGATTCTGGGGACTGGTATGTGGCGCTGGGATGGAAGGATGGCAATTACAGTGGCAATGACAATGACGACAATGACAATGACGATAATGACGACAATGAAAGAAGGGTAGTAGTGCAGATGGACTCCATACTAGGTACGGTGACCGGCGTCAGGGAGTTATAATTACAATGACGAGGGCACTTGTTATGGGCGGTTCTCGAGGGATAGGACGGGCAATAGCAGACGCCCTCTCCAGTACGGGAGCCGACGTATATGCAGCATCCCGAAAGGATGTGGATACCTCGGATCCCGACAGCGTGCGCCGGTTTGTAGACCGTCACAACTATGGGCTGGACATCTTGGTCCTCAACACTGGAGGACCGCCACCAAAGATGTTCCCCGAGGTGACAGAAGACGATTGGCTAAAATACCACCACCAACTCTTTCTGGGATTCTGTACAATACTCAAAAACATTCACCTAAATGACGGGGGGTATGTATTTCTGATAAGCTCCAGCGTGATCCGCGAGCCCGATCCCCGGCTTGTAATGTCAGCAGCATACAGGGCCGCGTTTGCAGAGGTGCTCAAGGTGCAGAGCATGACTGAGTATGCTAGGCGCAACATCAGCTGCATTACCATAGCCCCGGGACCGATCAACACTGACAGGACGCGCGAGCTTGTCGACAACATAGAGGAGTTTCAGAAGCGACTGCCGATGGGGAGGCTGGGCGAGCCCGAGGAGATAGGCAGATTCGTTACCGCAGTCGTGGAGCGCCAGATAAAATACCTCTCTGGAGTCGTGATCAACTTTGACGGCGCGGGTTCCCGGCATGTCTTTTGATGTCTAAAGGACTCGGAGGGCTTCGATCCCTCGACCTGGCGGTCCGAAGCCGCCCGCACTATCCGGACTGTGCTACGAGTCCAAAAGAACAAAGTTTTTACATGTGTAAATACCTGCCTAACTCCTTGAAGATCTCAAAGAGGGTGGCAGGTGTAGAGTATGCCATCCGGGACATAGTGCTCGCAGCCCGCAAGGTGCAGCAGAGCGGCATGAAGATAGAGTATCTCAACATAGGCGACCCCGTACAGTTTGGATTTCAGCCGCCTGAGAATGTCGTGCAGGCACTGATTCACTCCCTGAAGAACGGTGGAAACTACTACGCACCCTCAGAAGGACTGCCAGAACTGCGCGAGGCCATCGCGGCAAAGGAGGCTGCAAAGGGGCTCAGCGTGGATGCCGAAGACGTAATGGTTACAAACGGCGTCTCTGAGGCTCTAGACATGATAATCTCATCTGTGGTGGAGGACGGTGACGAGGTCCTGCTGCCGGGGCCCTACTATCCGCCATACGCCTCGTATGTGCGCCTCCGGGGCGGGGTTCCAGTAGAGTTTGCAATGGATATGGAGAGGTCTGCTCCCGACATCGACGACCTCGTATCAAAGATTACCCCGCGTACGGTGGCCATATGCATAATCAGCCCCAACAATCCCAGCGGTGTTGTATTTGACAAGAAGAGTCTTGCGGATCTGGTCACGATCGCCTCTGAGCGTAACCTGTATCTTATATGTGATGAAATATATGATGGAATCACATTCGACGACGAGTTTGTAGGGGTGGGTTCGGTGGCAAGCTCGGCGCCGGTCATCGTACTGAACGGTTTTTCAAAGGTCCACCTGATGTCGGGCTGGAGGATAGGATACATTGCATTTAACGGTGCGTCGCCGCAGCTGCAGAACATACGCGAGAACCTGCCGAAACTGGCCCGGGTCAGGATTGCGACCAGCCTTCCCATGCAGTATGCTGCACTAGAGTCGCTCCGCGGGCCGCAGGAGTACATATCTGAGTTTGTCGCCAAGATCCGCCGCAGGCGTGACTATGTCACCGCGCGGCTCAACGAGATCCCGGGACTCTCCTGTGCCATGCCGAGGGGGGCATTCTACGCGTTTCCCAGAATCGAGGACTGCAAGAGACGGTTTGGCGGTGACAGACAGTTTGTCATGTCGCTGCTTGAGTCAGAAGGCGTGCTGACCGTACACGGATCGGGGTTCGGGGAGAGGTACGGCTCTGGACACTTCCGGGTGGTGTACCTGCCTGACATGAGTACGCTGGAGTCTGCCATGTCCAAGATTGAGAAATTCCTACTCAATAACTCCAAGTAGAGATACTCTCTGGCGTTATCCTGATTATACAGTCCGTATCGGCAAGCAGTTGTGCAGCTGCCGACTCTTCGATACTGTCATAGTATCTTAGCAGTATCTTGGTTGCAATTTCGGTTATGTCGTCGTATAAAAGGTCTGCCTTGCCGTATCCGGCCACGCCGTATATGTCCGGTGAATGCACGCCCACATCCACGCAGAAACTTGCGCGTCCCATCTCTGCCACATTTCTTGCTTTTTTGGTGTGTTTGTTGGTTCCTATGTAAAAGGCGCCGTCCTCGTAGGTGTACCATACGGGTACTACATGGGGCGTCATTATGGTGTTTTTTTTGCCGTCGCCGTTGTTGTTGTTGCCGCTGCCGCTGCCGCTGCCGCCAACAGAGACAGTGCCCAGACGGAGTATCTTCTGGGATTTGAGGAACGCATCTGTGGACTGCATGATCTAGTATTTTACTGGCTTCTTCTTAAATCCAAGCGCAATCATCGTACTGCCAAACACAATCATTCCTACTGAGACCTTTTCATGCGTCAGGTGTTCGTTGACAAGAAAATCCGCCATGAACTCGGGGCCCCATATCAGCAGCTGTTGCACAAGTACAATTCCGGCCATAACCACAAAGAGTGTGCCGATCGCAGTAAACCAATTTCTGCCTCTGCGGTAGTATTCGTTGCTGCCCATGATTGTGATGACGGCTATACCAGCTTTATGCCTGGGTTTCTCATCTTGTTTTTTATCATTGCATTTAACAGCAGCGGTGTGGCAATCTCTGCCATATATGCAAGCCTGCCCGATCCTAGTAGTATGGGTCTGAGTCCCTTTATCTCAGTTATGAGTCCAGTGACAGTTCTTACGGCACCGTCATCGTCTCCGCATACAAAGATGTCGTAATCCAACTGTATGTTGGGGTTTACCAGCTTCTTTTCGGATATTACGTGAAACGCAGAGACCAGCTTGTCGGGGCTGTTCATATGTGCTGCCACCATCTCATGCGAGGTCTTTTTGTCCTTGTCCATAAACGGGATGAACTCAAATCCTGCATCGGTCTTTGTCATGGGGACTATGGGGGATATCACCGTACAGTCGTCGCTTATGTGGGGAAGTATGGCGGGGCAGACTGCGTCTATGTTCTGGTATGGTATGGATAGTACCAGTACGTCGCTCTCCTTGGCGACTGTCAGGTTGTCGCCGCCTGTGATTCTTAGGTTGTTGCTGTTGTCGCCGCCAAATAATTCCTCTGCCTCCTTTTTGTACAGCTGGGCCGCTTCTGCCGCCCTTGTCGCATCCCTAGAACCTATCATAATGTGATTGTTATTACTAGCTGCCCACCTGAGGGCAAACCCCTTGCCCATGCCGCCGGTGCCGCCTACAATACCTATCTTCAATGGCATAGCACTAATGTACTTATTATTATCTCTTTGATTCAGACCGGTGTATGGGATACATAATATTGGTGCGCCACGGCCAAGCGCTCAGCAACGTAGAACGGCGTCTTGCGGGGCGGATGGACGGTATACCGTTGACAGCAGAAGGGGTCAGGCAGGCAGAAGAGGCAGCATCGCTGTTAAAGTCTGCAGGCAGCGGCAGGGGGATCTCTGCAATATACTCTAGTCCGATCAAGCGCGCAGCAGATACTGCTGATATAATGGCCAAAAAATGCGGCGTTGCCGGCGTCACGATCGACAAACGGCTGACTGAGATCGAGATGGGCAGCTTTACGGGCATGACATTTGAGCAGATTAGGAAGGAGTACGGCAACATCTTTGAGCGGTTCTACAACCACGATGCGGAGATTGAGGGTAAGGGCGTGGAGAGCTTTAGACACCTCCGCAGCCGCATTACAGACATGATGCGCGAGGTAAAGTCAAGGGATTATGATGGTGATGTGGTGCTGGTCACACACAAGGATCCAGTCGTGGCCGTACTTGCCGAAGAACTCGGCATATCCTCTAGGAACTTTATGTACGTGGAGGTTGCAAATGCGGCACTTAACATATTCAGAAAGGAGAGGGACGGACGACTCTCCATACTGGCCCTGAACCTTATGGATCCGTCTAGGTTTGCCACGTTTCCTCAAAGTATATAATACAACATGGAGCAAAAGTAACAAATGAACAATAAAATTCTTGTGAGTGTGGGCATAGCTGCAGTTGGAGTGATCGTATATCTTGTCAGTATGGGACAGCTTGGCGGCGACCTCACTGACAATGACATCGTGCCTGCGGATCTAGATTCTGATGTAGATGATGGCTGGAACAGGGTCGGATTCTTTGGCGTAAACAAGGATACGTACAAGCTCGGTGAGAATGTCTTCTTTGCAGGCAGGCTTAGCCCAGACCAGCAGGTGCTAGTCAGGGTTGCCAGTCCAGAGGGAACGATCTTCCAAGAGCGTGTATTCAACGGGGCGGACAGGGAACTGATAAAGTTCTACTTCAAACCAGATACCAGTGCGTATAACGGACTGTATGAGAAGGATCAACTGGTCGGAACATGGCTGATATGGTTTGAGGGCCTACATAATGATGATATAAGATTTGAGATAATAGACGAATTTATTCCCGGAGCAGAAGACGACATCGTGGATATTCCTAGGCCTGCAGGTTCTGAAGATGATGCCAGTGTAGATGGTATG
>RKRU01000119.1 GCA_007571225.1 Nitrosopumilaceae archaeon
CAACCACGACTCCCCCGCCCGTGGTGGATAATGTGATGCCGCGGCCCGGACATGACGACGACGATGGCGCGCTCCGTGAAATAACATCTCAGAGACAGCTAGTCGAGATACTAGATGCAGACGTATTTGAGGATGCGTGGTACACAGAGGATCGCATGATGAGGGCAGAGGTCATGTTTGAATCAACTGATGATATGTCCGTGGTAATTCCCCTGTCTGAGTCTGTGCGGCAGGCAGACACCATATCCGAAGGCTATTCTTTTGATGCCGGGTCAAAAGATTATTCTACTACAAACATACAGGTAGGGGGGGTAGACGAGCCGGACTTTTTAAAGAACGACGATCAGTATGCCTATATTGTAATGGACAATACGCTTACGGTTGTGGACCTGTGGCCTGCAGAATCAGCCCACATCGTTACAAAAGTGGCATTTGATATTGGCTACAATAGTATTCACAACATATTCCTAAACGGGGATAAGCTTGTCATATTTTATGACTCTGAGAGAGTTGATGTCTTTATACCCGAGTTTGAATTTAATCCGGTGAGCTCGTATGAGGAAACCACGCATGTTGTAGTTGTAGACATTGCAGACAAGCAGAAACCGCGCATGCAGACAAGCTATTCAGTCGACGGAGAATTTGCTGATGCCCGCATGATAGGCCCACACGTATACGTCATAACCACGAGCTATCTAGATTATGAACAACCGTGGATACCGATAGTAAGGGACATTGGTACGGGCATAGATACACAGTCACAGGCATTTTACTTTGAGGACGATTGGGGCTTCTCTACGTTTACCACACTGGCAGTAGTAGATCTTGGAGACGACAATAATGCCATGACCTCACAGTCGTACATGATGGGCCGCACCGGAACATACTATATGACTATGGACAACCTCTACCTGACGTACAACCGCAACGTGGCATCCATCCCATATGATATACAGGATCGGGAGATATTCATTAAGGTCATAGTCCCACTGCTACCTGAGGCCGTCCAGATTCAGATAGAGGATGTATACAACGAATCGGATGGGGACCTGTCACGGAGCTGGAACCATATATCTGACATACTAAAGGACTACTATAACAGACTGGGACCGGAAATGCAAGAAGAACTGTTTGCCCATCTAGAGGAGGCCGTAAGGCACCACGAGCGGAATATGGCAGTTCCTACAATGGAGACTGTAATACATAGAATCTCGGTGGATGGTGCGGACACGGATTATGCGGCACAGGGGACGGTGCCGGGCAGACTGCTCAACCAATTCTCTATGGGGGAGAGTCCAGCAGGTGACAGGCTACGGGTGGCTACTACTACTGGATACCACATGCCCGACGGTGGATTCGTCCGCTCAAGCGGGGTGTATGTCCTTGATGCCCGACTTGACATGGTGGGATACATCGATGAGATAGCGCCAGATGAGAGCATCTACTCTGCAAGGTTTATGGGCGATCGACTGTACATGGTGACGTTTCAGCAGATAGATCCCTTCTTTGTAATCGACATATCCGGCGACACGCCCCGGATACTGGGCGAGCTCAAGATTCCGGGATTCTCCAATTATCTGCACCCGTACGACGAGGACCACATAATAGGGGTAGGCCGTGACACGACACTTCACAGGGATTGGGTAGAGCAGCTCGGAGTAAAGATCTCCATGTTTAATGTGGCAGATGTCTCAAACCCGGTGGATATAGACAATTTTATAATCGGCAATGACGCTGTATACTCACCAGCACTTGATAGCCACAAGGCCTTCTTCTTTGACAAGTCTAGGGACCTCATATCTCTGCCTATACTGGGGCCGGACTACGCGCTTGACGATGTTGTAATGTCAAGTATGTCGTATGACGAATGGTATGGGTTCTACATTATAGATGTAAATGACAATAAACGGTTTGATCTGCGCGGCACAATTACACACCAGTCTATGTATGGCTGGGGGGATTGGTACAGGACATTCTACATAGAGGACGTACTGTATACGGTATCGGATTCCATACTATCTGCCAACGACATCGATACACTCAAGACAATCAAGACCGTGCAGCTGCGGGGTACAGGCTCCATGATCGGGTTTGCAGAATAATAATAATAATCATCATCATAGATGGATTAAATGCATACAATCTGCCGAATCTGTGTCTTGCATCAGTTGTTTGCAGAGAATTTGAGCAGTTATGAATAACTGAGTACATCTGGATCCGACTGGAGAGTCGAGCTACTGCTGCTACGGCCACCTACAACACGATACAATCAGGATGGGATGTGCAAATCCCAACAGCTCTCATACTGCTCTGTAGGCGGTTGTGACTTGCACAACTGGCCGTCGTCTGCTCTACTGTACCAGACTGCTGTACATCATACATCATGCACAGACGACTATAGTCCATATGCGAGGTATGACATCACATATATCAGCCGCCGTACACGATAAGGACAGTGCCCATATTCACACAGATAACTACGGATCTTCAGGACCAACTAAAGAGGGATCTGGCACAGATCAAGTTTCTGCTGCGCAAAAACCCCGGCATGGGATATACCCGGATAGTCGAGATTGGCAAGGCGGTGGGCCGCCGTTATGGCATCAATCTGGTGGTAAACTTTCCAAAAGAGGGCCGGATCGAGGAGTTTGAGATGTACGGAAGGCGTGACCTGAGTCTGATTGTGGATTATGAGAAGAGGAGGTTTCCAGTGGATCGCGACATCATAAAGAGAAAGGCGCATCACATACTAGGCCCCAAAATCAAGACGCAGGATGCGTACATGTATGAGGACAAGGAGGGTGTCCGTGTCTATACAGATTCTTGGAAGATCGACATACTGCCCCACTCGCTGCACGTATGGACGGAGTTTGACGAGGGTGTGACGAGATTTTGTGACTGGCTTTTGGAGGAAGTATATCTTGTAAAACCGCCCGGAGGCAGTCGATAGCATGATGTTGGGTTGGCTGTTTGATGCGCGTGCGCGTTTCAACGATATGTAGATAGTATGGTCCTAGTGATGCCCGCCGGTTTTGATGTGCTTTTTTGATGCGCCGTTGCTGCTGCTCGAATGCCATTGTCAACATGGATTACTGCGCCACACGCGCGCCTATGTGTTGCGCAGCCTCTCCAACAGGTCTAGGGCCTCGTCATTTCCCGGTTCCGTGTCAAGTATCCTGTCGATACACCCGATGGCCGCCTCCCTTTGGCCCAGAGCCAGATGTACGTTGGTCTTTAGTCTGAGCGTCTCAAGATCTCTGTCGTTTAACGCAAGTGCCTTTTCAAAGTAATGTAGCGCCTTTTCATACTCTTCCACTATGAAGTAGGTGCTGCCCATTATGAACATAAAATCATGGTCGTCTGCAAACTTTGGCGCTATTTCTGTTCCAAACGCGATTGCGTCTGCGTACTCTCCCTTGTTGACCAGTTTTCTGAGTTTGCGTTTGGGGTAGATTGTAAGTCCTGTCACTGGTATTTTGCAGGTATGTTCGGTATTTCTAATTTTTGCTGGCTGTGTGGTGGTTGTGACGCCTGTTATGCATTGTACGTATGTATGCAGCATCATCGGAATGTCCCATGTCCGTTGCATATGCAAAGGCCTGTTGTCTGCGCAGCAGGTGTGAAATAGGCAAATATAGAGGGAGGTGTAACACCGGTTATGTGCGAATGCTCCAAGATCCACCTCTTTGAGGTGGAATTCAAACTAGATGGAATGATTGTTGTACCCACGCACAAGAACTGTGGATTTGCATTGAACGAAAAACAGTCAGACAAATTTCAAAAAGATCTTGTAAAGTCGTGGGGAATGCAGGTTGAAGAAGAGTGATGCCTACAAGCCCCTCTTGTAGTATGCCCTTTGCCAACCGGTAATAGGTTTACCCTCATCCACGTACTGTTTAGGTTAGGCGTAAACAATTTGCCAAATTTGTGCCAAAGATCAGTTATTTGAGCATGGGGTATACTGCTGTCTGGTGCTTATAAAGGGGGTAATGTTACGCCAACTAGAATCCAACACACTTAAACCCGTATGATACAGACTATCTGTATGAAAGCCAGATTTGGCGGCAAATGTCCTGCGTGTGACGGAGCCATAAAGGTGGGCAAGGAGATAACAAAGAACTCCCAAGAGGAGTGGGTCCACAAGGCGTGCTCTGATATTGAAGAAGAACTTCCATAATTACGATGATGATGGTGATGCTGTTGCTGTAGAACCGGCAGGTTCTACCATCTTCTAAACAAATTTACCAACCGCAGCTCCATCACAATCCCCACAATCCCCACAATCCCCACAATCACCACCAGCAGAACCAGCAGCTCCTGCCATCTTCCAAACAAATCCCCCCATGTGTGGTGCCAATACTTTGTATGGTGTATGGTGCTGTGGGGAGATCCAAATGTGCAGATGTAAAATGAGTTAGGGTACTGTCTGGATTTTACAGGATATGACCTTCTGTCTTGTATGGTGCGGCAACAACAACAACAACAACAACAAAAAACGACTGTAAATGGGACCTTGGCCGTGCACTGGGTTCCACAGTTGTGTTTGCATGTACGTGACGGGATTGCCGGATCCATCCAGGGGAACAGGTGCAGCCACACTCTTGAGTCGGAAATAACTTAATTAAGAGCCGTACCACACTCCAGTCATGTATGCAGCTGTAATGGTACTATCGGCTCTAGTCGTGATTACTGGAATTACCGTCATGTCTGCTGGCCATGCGTATGCTGACTTGCAGACCCCCCAGATAATTCCAATAAACGACGAGATCAGCCTGCAAAAGACCGAGACCACACTCAGCATTCCCTCAGATAACAAGCTCCCGTGGGGTGCTGTATCAGGGCCCACCTCTGATCATCTGCCCGACTATCCGGTTATAATCCAGTTCTACAAGGGTGATGTTCCGGTTCACATCGCGCAGGTTGATGCAAACAGCGACGGTTCCTACGAGTATGTGTTTAGGGTGCAGACCCTAGACAGTACGACAAACCAGCTTGTCCACATCTTTGAGGGCAACTATTCGGTAGTCGTCTTCAAGGTAATCCCCGCACCTACAGACTATGCCGGTATCGTTACGGGCATTATGGTCTAGATGTAACTGTTTACGTCCCTCACGTCTGAACGACAGATTCTAGGCACAAATTTGGCAAATCGTTTACGCTGGACATAAACAGTTACCGACAGATTGCCTGCAAACCAAGAGACGCACAAAAACTGTCCTGCACAACGACTTAAAACCAGAGAGTACATGCCATTGAGCCTGTAATATGGTCTCCACACCTCATCCATGTCGTACCATTATACTTTCACACAATACAAATTCTCAGAAGAATTAGGCTATCGTACGTTTTTGAATGTATGTATATAATTCAATGAATTCCAAGCAAGATTTAAAATACGACATGGTAATTACTAATACATGAGCAAAGTTAAAAAATCACTAGATCAAGAATATGAAGAAATTATTAAGCAAGCTCAAAAACAGCCAGGCATGGCCGAACTGATGAAGGTTTATGGCGAATATGATGAATACTTGATAAAATCACAGGCATATCTAGGGTTGCGGCGTACTGCGAAATACTTTTCTAACACCTCCTCTTCATCATAGATACTTAAAATGCCTACTTGGGGAGAGATACTAAAAGAGCTGCAGACAGGCATGCAGAATGACAAAGACATAATTGACAAAACACGGAGAAAATATCTTGCGCTACTGAATCAAAAAACAGGGCGTAATACGATTTTTTATGCTACATCTTGGACACAGACGGGCAAAGCAATTGCAGATCCACAGGCTTTGAACATCACCGATGAAGACATTCAGGGATTAATGGAGGTTGTGCACAATTTAAAAGATAATAGCCTTGACCTAATTTTACACAGTCCTGGAGGCTCTGCTGAGGCAACAGAATCCATATAGTGATCCTCGCTAAATTTTATGCATAAAAAATGAACTCTTATCCCGGCGGCGGTTGTGCGGAGACTGGAGGGGAAAAATCGCACCGGGAGCGGGCGCGCAAGGCGGTTGCGGGGCCGCAAGCACCGCGGTCTGGTACGGATGCATACATGTTTGTAAATATCATGAGTAAACTACCTCACTGCTGTGTGCACCATCGGCACACACGGCGTTCTACGTCAGATAATTGTATAGTGAATTGATCAAAAAATTTTTAGCTTAAATGTGTAGAATTTGACCCGCGCCGTTAAAGCCAAAAATCTAGATGTACAGGCATGAACGGAAGAA
>RKRU01000156.1 GCA_007571225.1 Nitrosopumilaceae archaeon
TCATCAACTCAATAGTAAATTGACTAAACATGACTAAATGGGTTCACCACTAGACGGGTATTATGAGACCCGCTAGCCCCCGTATTTTGGACAGAACCTTACTCCAAATGATTGATCCCAGATACAAATTCTGCAAATTGTTAACACTGGACCCAAAGTAACTGTTTATGTCCCACACGCCTGAATGACCGATTCTAGGCACAAATTTGGCAAATTGTTTACGCTAGACGTAAACAGTTACGACCCAAACAGTACATAGGAGAGAGATAACCCAGTACGGGGGGCATACAGTAAGCCTTTTACATGGATCCAAACGTATTCGGATATGGTTAGCACAGACATGTTGACGGGGCTGGTTGTAGGCGCGATAATATCGGGCGCCTTAGTGGCAGTATTTGTAGCAGTCCCGTTTGATAATGGTGATGATGACGGCGGCACACCACCACTAGTTACAGCCATTAATGGTCATTCCAACGGCCAGGACCCTGAAACACTCTCCATACCCGTATCGACACATGGTGAGTATGTGGAGCCTACAATGTCGTTTGCAGACATATATGAAAAGGTGAATCCCGGCGTGGTCAAGATTATGGTGGAACGGTATGAGATTATAGATACGAATGACGGTGGGGTCGGATCGGGATTTGTGTATGATATGGAAGGCCACATAGTAACAAATGCACATGTCATACGGGCTGCCGAGAGTATAACCGTCACGTTCTCTGATTCAAGTCTTTACAATGCAGAAATTGTGGGCAAGGATGAGTTTGCAGATATTGCAGTATTAAAGGTCGATGTAGATGAACCATCCAAATTACAGACCGTACCGTTGGGCGACTCGTCTACACTACGAGTTGGTGAACCAGTAGCTGCAATTGGAAATCCGTTTGGGCTGACATCCTCAATGTCTACTGGAATAATAAGTCAGGTGGAGCGGCTGCTGCCAACTAATACGGGATACTCGCTGCCAGACGTGATCCAGACTGATACTGCCATAAACCCAGGAAGCTCGGGCGGACCGCTCTTGAACCTAAAGGGCGAGATCGTGGGAGTCAACAATGCAATACAGTCCACAAGCGGCGAATATGCTGGTGTCGGCTTTGCCATCTCTGCACGGACGGTTGAAAAACTGGCGCCCGCACTGATAGAAGATGGCGAGTACGCACACCCATGGATAGGAATATCGGGAAGAAACATCGAACCGGAGACGGTAAAACTGATGAACCTCAACATCACTTCAGGATTCCTGATAATCGACGTAATACCTGACAGTCCCGCAGATGCGGCCGGCCTCATGCCGTCTGAGGACTATGCGGTGATCGAGGGGGAAGATAGGCCCATAGGCGGCGATGTCATGCTTGGAGTTGATGGTGTGGAGGTAAACACAATAAACGACATTCTGTTGTACCTGCACCACTCAAAGTCGGCAGGCGACACAATCGAGGTTGAGCTGCTCCGGGACGGAGCAATTGTAAAGGTGTATGTAACACTGGCAGAGAGGCCGGATTAATCGGTACTAGGCCTGGTATTGTCCACATCGTAACTAACCGTTTGGGCCCCTCACGCCCCAATAGATTATCTTGGGCACAAATTTGGCAGGCCGTTTGCAGCAAACCTGTATGCCTCGTATCGTATGTGACCTTTGACTCTGACCGTGCTACATTTACAAGATGCACATACAGCCCAAGCCTTGCACGTAAAGGGCAGCTGCCCAAGTAACCGTTTATGCCCCCCACGCAGGAATGACCAAGTCTAGGCACAAATTTAGCAAATTGTTTACACCAGACGTAAACAGTTACACTGCCCATACGCCATGAGATCCACACAGTGCAGGTCACGCCCAAGACCCAATCCAGAACAATCCGATTCATACTGCGCATGGGTGAATCTTATTAACATCATAACCTGAGATCCCGCTGTTGAAGCGCATAGGACTTTTGGGATGTGGCACGATTGGAACCGCCATTGCAGTGGCAATAGACGATGGAACGATTCCACGAGCAGAACTGACCCAGGTGTATGACATCTCACGTGATGCGGCAGAAGGCCTCACGGCAAAACTGTCCCGGAAGCCTACAATAATGGAGAACCCCCACCTGCTCTCTTCGGGTCCGGTGGATATTGTTGTGGAGGCAGCATCACAGGGAGCTCTTACGGATGTGGCGCTCAGCATCATACAGAACAGAAGGGATCTGATGGTAATGTCAGTCGGGGCGCTGCTTGACGAGTCCGTACGTAGCGTGATATTTGACGCGGTAAGGGAGTACGGCGTATCGGTGTATGTCCCCACAGGCGCAATAGCAGGAATGGACGGTATACGCGCAGTACGCGACGAGCTGGATACCGTCACACTGACCACAACTAAACATCCAGATTCCCTGCGCGGGGCCCCGTTCTTTGATGTACATGATGCCCCAGACATAGATTCCATAGATGCACCCACTACAATATTTGAGGGCCCCGCAGTGGATGCAGTCTCGCTCTTTCCGACAAACATCAATGTGGCTGCCATACTCTCCCTGTCCGGTATTGGGGGAAACCGGACCATCGTCCGTGTGGTGGCCGACCCGGCAGCCGTGACAAACACACACATGATAGAGGCCGCAGGTGAATTTGGCCGCATGCAGTACACCATTGAAAACAGGCCGTCCTCCGAAAACCCAAGGACCAGCAGACTTGCCCTACTTGCGGCAATAGATATGCTGCGCGGCTACTGTTCTGATGACGGTCTGGGATTCCCCTGTACATAAATGATAAAAATAATGGCAATTATTGCCGCATTCACGGATTTCTGGCCTAATAATAGTCAGATTATAACGCTTTAAATTCCGCACATGATGAGATAGCACTAGATGCTTGTACAGCAACAGCAGACGGAACTCAAGGAGAAGATAGAGCTGCTCAAACAAAAGAAGGATGTCGTAATACTGGCGCACAACTACCAGATACCCGACGTACAGGATGTGGCAGATTATACTGGAGACTCTCTTGGACTCTCGCGTCTTGCAGCTACAGTCAGCCAGCAGACCATACTGTTCTGTGGTGTCCACTTTATGGCCGAGACTGCCGCAATAATAAGTCCGCAAAAGAGGGTCCTCATACCGGATCCAGATGCCGGATGCTCGCTCTCAGAATCAATTACAGTACGGGAGCTACTTGACTGGAAGGCCAGACATCCCAGAGCAGTTGCAGTTGGATATGTCAATACCACTGCAGAGATAAAGGCGGAGCTTGACTACTGCTGTACGTCGTCCAATGCAGTTAAGGTTGTACAGGCCATACCTGAGGACAAGGAGATACTCTTTCTGCCAGACATGTTTCTAGGTTCCTATGTTGCAAGGGTGACCGGACGAAAGAACATGCGCATATGGGCAGGCGAGTGCCATGTGCATGCAGGCATTACTCCAGAGGATGTCACCAGAAAACTTGACTCGCTGCGTGATGTCGAGTTTGTTATACACCCCGAATGCAGCTGTACTACACCCATCATGTATGATGCCGAGGTAGGCAGGTTTGGGAACCGGGACATTTCCATACTCTCAACAGAAGCAATGGTCAAGCATGTCTCAAAGTCGGCCTCCAAAAATTTTGTCGTTGCCACGGAGACTGGCATATTGTACAAGATGAGAAACCAGAATCCGGACAAGAGGTTTGTGCCCGCATCTGAGAATGCAGAGTGTCAGTACATGAAGATGATCACGCTTGAAAAGGTGTACGACTCGCTTGTCAATGAGCGCAGCCTAGTTGAGATTCCAAAGGATACTGCAGATAAGGCGCGCCTTGCCATCGAGAGGATGTTGAGGATAGGCTGATTGACCGGACTGTTTGGATGGCCGAACAAAAAGGCTAACAACAACAAAAACAAAAACAAGGGAGCAGGTGCAAAACTCCTAAAGGAGTTCAAGAGTCGGGTAAAGGAGAAGAGATACAACGAGGCGCTCCACTGCGGTTCTGAGTACATCCGGCGCATAGGAGATCACAACCATGATCTCTTCTTTACCATGGGGGCCATATGCCACATGCAAAAGAGGTATACTACAGCCATATCATACCTTGATCGTGCGCTTGAGATCGGGTCGTATGATACAGAGGCCCTGTTGTTAAAGGCCGAAGCCCACATTATTCTAGGGGAGCCAAAGAAAGCAATCCGCTGTTGTGAGATGATTTTGGAGGTCGACCCAAAGCACAAGAGGGCCATGCAGATACTTGAGCAGAACAGCAAGTGAGAAGAGTCCCCCTTCCTCTCCCCAAGCGACAGATGGTGCAGGTATGCCTGCAATGTATCCTCAAGACGTATTTTGTCCTGCAGTAGTAGTCTTGTGGTGCTGAAGCGTGGTGATTCTGTACTGGTGGTTCTGTACTGGTGGTTCTGGAGGGGGTTCATACACGTTGGTCTCCTCAAACAGAACGGGCAGCAGTAGCATAACGTGTGAAGGTAGTCTTTCATGCAGGGCAGTCAGGAATGCTCAGTATGTGGCACCTCTAGACTTACATCTATGCCAATCACAGACTTTGTAATGGCGCCGACGGAGATCATGTCCACTCCAGCGGCATCATACGATACAATGTTGTCTACAGTGATGTTACCCGACGCCTCTAGCAGCACCTTGTCACGTAATGCCGACTCTACAAGCAGGCATATCGTCCTGCTGATCTGTTCGGGGGTAAAGTTGTCAAGCATGATTGTGGTGGCGCCGGCCCTTGCGGCATGCAGCGCATCTGTGGGACTCTCTACCTCCACCTCCAGTGTGTCGTATCTCTTTCTAGCTTTCATGATCAAATAGTCTATTGCGGTGCGTATATCACTTGTTTTGAGCGCAGCTGCAGCTGCTGCAATGTGGTTGTCCTTTATCATTACTGCATCGTCCAATCTGAGTCTATGGCTGTTTCCTCCGCCGATCTCTACTGCATGTTTGTCAAACACTCTGAGTCCAGGGGCAGTCTTTCTTGTGGCGTATAATCCAGCCCTGCCAGACAGCATGTTTGCTAGTCTACGTGTCTGGGTTGCAATTCCACTCATCCGTGACAGCAGGTTTAGTGCCGTCCGCTCACATGCTAGCATACCTCTGGCATCTCCAACAACCTCCATAATTACATCGTTTGAATCGGCCACGGTTCCATCCCCCTTTAGAATTCTACACATGCATCCCTTCATCTCAAAAATTTCTGCTGCGTATTGTACTCCCGCTACCGTGGCAGGTTCCTTTGTAATTATTTTTCCAAGAATTTTTGTTTCAGGCAGGAGGTCTCCTGTTATGTCTCCTGTCCCTATATCTTCTGCAAGAAACGTAGACAATTGTCCCCTGATCTCTTTGGAGCTCATTACATGATGGATGTGGCCGTTTTGTTTAAAGATTTGTCAGTCAATCATCGGTCCGATGCGGACATTCTGCGCGAATTTTTTGTCTTTTAATCCGTCGCATGTAAGGCCTGACGTATTACTAACATGTGGTGAAATTACGGCCGGGTCGCCGCGGCCGGATCACAGATTCCCGACATACAATGTGCCGCACGTACAGGACGGCCCCGAGAATGCCAGTGGTGTGCAGTACTGCCATACTAGAAGACTACTTGCAGACATGACTGGATTACAGAATCAGACGAATAGGTTGCTTGTGCATGTAACTCATGCCACGTAACGGGGACACAACGGCCATACAGTCACGGTGTGCTGCAACACGGTTCTGTCCAGAATACGGGGGCTGGCTAGGGTTCTCACTGGAATACTGTCCCAACCAGTCTCAGATAATGATTTTGTCAAAAATATGTGGAATTACATACAAAAGTTCAAAGCTGTACGATAACCCAATTCTTCTGAAAATTTGATGGTGTGAAGGTGGGGTGGTATGATATGAATGTGGGTTCTATCCAAAATATAGCGGCTGGCTGGTCTCAGACAGGCACTGATCAGTCTCAGACAATATCACTTCCCATGCTGTGTCCCCTTTACACTATCAAATTCTCAGAAGAATTGGGTTATCGTACAGCTTTGAACTTTTGTATGTAATTCCCAAAATATGGTTGATCGTGGTTTGATTATGTTGTAGATTGGGATCCGACAGGTGCCATGGATGGTCTAGTTGATTTTATAATGGGATTATTAGCTTTGAAATCATGCCGTTTTTGTGTATTTGGTGTTGTTGTGGCTGTGATTAGATTGGATTGGGTGCAAATGGCTGGGATTTGTATGCCCTAGAGAGAA
>RKRU01000004.1 GCA_007571225.1 Nitrosopumilaceae archaeon
CTCTTCTCGCACTGGCTCTTGGCGCATGCGGCTGCACTGCTCAGGGACTTTGAGCGGTTGTACGGGACGTTTAACCGCGTAAACAAGAGCCCCCTTGGAGCAGGGCCGGTGGGGGGTACCAGCATTCCAGTTGATCGAGAGTATGTGGCCGAGCTGCTGGGATTTGATGGGCTTGTGTACAATTCGCTTGATGCAACAAGCACGCGCGACTTTGCCATCGAGTATGTGGCGATGATTGCGATCATGATGTCGAACCTGAGCCGGCTGTCCGAAGACTTGGTCGTATGGTCAACATCAGAGTTTTCGTTTGTCGAGCTGTCAGATAACCTTGCATCCCCGTCGAGCGCCATGCCGCAAAAGAAGAATCCAGATGTGCTGGAGCTGACGCGTGCTAGAACCGCAGAATCCGCAGGACACCTTACTGCCATACTGGGCATGGTAAAGGGGCTGGCATCCGGGTACGGGCGCGACTTGCAGCAGGTAAAGCCTGCTGTGTGGTCGACATCTGATACTGCAATATCGGCACTGCTGGCAGTCCAGTCCATATTTGGGGGCATACGCGTAAACAAGACGCGCATGTACGAGGCTGCAGCAGCAAGTGATCTTGTGGCGCTTGACATCGCAGAACGGCTTGTGACAGAGTGCAACGTTCCATTTAGGGAGGCACACGGAATAGCAGGTAGGCTGGTACAGCATGCACATAAATTCAATAAACATGTCAGAGAATTGACGCCAACAGAGATCAAGGACGCTGTGAGTCGGGATGGTAATGATGATGGAAGTGGCAACAGCGACAACAAGGCGTCTATTGACCTTCAGATATTACACGGTGTAGTTACGACATCTGACATAAAGTCATCACTGCAGCACAGGGTATCGAAGGGTTCCTCAGGGTTTGCCGAACAGGAGCGCATGATCTCAGATACAAACATTCTCATAGGGACATACAGATCAAACCTTGCAGATCGGATCAACAAAATCCAGAACGCTCTACATTCTATGACGGCACAGATTAGCACGATTGTGGGTTAGGTTTGTTGGCCGATTGACTCCAAATCACTCCCTTTCAATTTTTTAAGATACGGATATATACGACTGTTCTATCCTCAAACCAATGAAGTTTATTGACTCTGATATACTGCTAGCTGAAGCCACCCTTGAACCGGTTCAAGGTTCTCGTTTCCAACCCACAGGATTTCCATCACTTGGTGCTGCAGAATTTGAATCTGTGGATGACAATGGCCAAGTTGTGGATTCATTATTGGTGGAATCGTCGCAATCCATGGCAAACCGATTGGAATCCGTCTGCTTGCAGGGGGGTAATTCTAGTCTGGCCGACGCGCTAGTAGGAATGCCGTTTATAACGCTTAATGATGAAAAAGGTAACTTTATGACTAATTCTCTGCTTGAGGCACATCGTATAAGCTCTTCATACATGTTAGAAAATAATGACAAGACACTATACAGGGAACTAAGCAAGGAACTTGATCTTGACGATAAAAATAGGGCTGTAGATATTACAAAGCTTGCACGTTTTGCACTAAAATATGATCCAAATACAATCCTACATGGTGTATTCATGAATCGTAAAGACATAGCGGGTGGAAGATATAGGATGACTCGCTCACTTTCTGCGTTTATTGAAGCAACAGGCGTGAGATCTGTAATAAGTGGCGGCGTCAAAATGGATCATTTGGATCCAAAAGGAAGCGAAGGCGGTGCGAAATCTGTATTCGGTCACATTCCATACAGCAAAATAGAATATAGTGCAGAGTCAATAAAGGTGTATTTCAATATTGATTTGTCACTAATCCGTTCATACAATTTGGGTGATACTGCAAACGAATTCCTTTTGACACTGGCACTATGGAAGATACAATCTTTTCTCCGTGGTGGATTACGTCTCAGGACTGCCTGTCATCTTAAGGTAAAAGACCCGATTACAGTCACGGAACCAAGTGATGTGGACATTCCTGACCTTGGTAATCTAGTTGTAGAACTTAAAGAATTAATTAAAAAATGCCAAGCTGAAGGGTTGTTTACTGTGCAGCCACTATGTATAACATACAAGACATTATCTAAAAAGTCAAATAGGGAAAATTAACAACCGATAGCATTGCTTGTTATATGTATCCAATTTCGCGCCGGCGCATATTGTGCTACCCCTTGGGGCTCAAATGTAAATGAAGGCGTACCTGAATGGCCGCCGGCACCATGGCGATTATTGCGTGCAATAATCTCGGTTTGGAAATACAAGGCGCCTGAATTAAAGCACCAAGAAGTATGGCCGATTCTAGAAAAGCTTGCTGGGAGTTATCCGCATTATCATCTACCTGATTCAAGCATATCTCATACAAGACACTATATGCCAACCAAAGGGAAACCAGACTTGGTCATGGATACAGACTTGGTCATGAATACATTCGTAGTCACAGGCAGCAGGCCTGTGTATGTTGTATGGAACGGCATAACATTACAACAAGAAGAGGAGTTAATTTTGAAAACGATACTTAAAAAAATGACATATTTCGGACGCGCCGAATCATGGTGTTCTGTAGAAGTGGGTACGGAGTCACCGGAACCAAATTGTGTGCCTTTGGGCAATCTGAATCCACATACAAGAAAGCTTGTGCCCGTCTTGGTTCCACTGCCTAGAATAAAATTTACAGACGTGACTAGGGCCGAATCTGCATGTGATCTTACAACACTCTGTGTTACTACACGAGATCTACACGATAAAAACCACATAGATCCCCCCGGCGCAAGATGGGTTCAATACATCATGCCAAAAAACTGTTTCGAGCCAAATATGACGAATCGTGCTAGAACATCTCAACCTAGTGGCGTAACCGTGGTCAGATATGCGGTGGTAGGCGACGTAAGACCACCCATTCAGGATACTTTGAAGATTGGCGACAGGATTAGAACTGCATGCATGTCTAGATACGGTCGCAAGAATCATGGCAGAAACGCCCCGATGTTTTCTGGCAAAGACGACGATGGTCGCATACTGAAGAATCATCAGCATGCGTTTTACCTGCCTACATACGAGACGCAGGATAGGGAAATAGATCATATAACGGTCATAGCTCCTGGGGGGTTCAATACAGCGGAATTGGAGGCACTGTTCTCACTAAAGCAGCTTCGCAAATACAATGACATCGTTGTAAATCTACTGTTTCAAGGCTGTGGCACTACAGATATTTTTTCTGACATCACAATATTAAAAAAATCCTCTAGATGGATATCTTCTACCCCACTCATTCTTACAAGACACACCAAGTATAAGGGCAGTGGCCCAAATAAGCGCATTGTTGATACTATAACGGATCAGATAAAAAATGAGATCAAAAACAACTACGGTGAGACATACAAGGTGACTGATGTCATCACAAGAGATTCTTCGAGAATGAACAACACGCGACTGAGATCCGATGACTTTTTTAGATGGCGGAGACACGGAAGCGTGGGTGATGGCAGAACCCTGAACATACAACTTGAGTTTGCCAATCCAGTCAGAGGGCCTATTACGATAGGCTATGCATCACATTTTGGCCTAGGCATGTTTGTGCCATTGGAGGAATGATCAAATGGTTAACATAAAATATAAAAATTTTGAAGATTTTTTTAAAGTGGCAACATCGTACAAACCATATCCATACCAAACTAAGTTGGCTACGTCGAATACTCCCTCAGTTCTCAATATCCCTACAGGGGCAGGCAAGACCGAAACTGCAGTATTAGCGTTGTGGTTGTGGAAGCGACTCAACGGCTCTGACGTGCCACAAAAGCTGGTCTATTGTCTTCCAATGAGGGTACTGGTGGAACAGACTGTGGCGAGAATCAAACGATGGTTGGACAATCTTGGTATTGACATTGGCGTGGAATTACTTTTGGGGGGAAGCGAAGACCGGATAGAAAAACTATTCCCAAACAAGGAATACATTATAGTCGGAACCCAGGACATGCTTGTATCTGGTGCACTTAACCGTGGCTATGGCAACAGTGCTAGTGTTTGGCCCATTATCTCGGGGTTGTTGAATAATGACAGTATGTGGATTATGGATGAAGTTCAGATAATGGGTAACGCTCTTCCAACATCGGTGCAAATGGACAGTTTTAGAAGAGAGTTTGGCACGTATGGGCCTCATAAGACGGTATGGATGTCTGCTACCATAAACCCAAAATGGATGAATACTGTGAATTTGTCAGAAAGCGTAACCCCGTATCGCCTTGAGGTTGAGGATGTGAATACGACCCTCAAAAAACGCAATGATGCAGCAAAGATTCTCTGTAGTACAAAAGTCACTATCAAAAACGACTACACAGAAAAGGACGTAGATGCCATACTAATGTTGCATGTGCCGGGTACCATTACGCTGATAATGACAAACACTGTGAAAAGAGCGCAAACATTGTACAGATACATATCGGAGAAGGCATCCAACGTAAAGCTGATCCATTCAAAGTTCAGAATACATGACAGACATCGATTAAACGAGTTACTGGGAAACCTGAAAGAATGTACAGACAACATAATTGTCTCAACGCAGGTGTTGGAGGCCGGAGTAGACATATCGGCCAAAACGTTGATCTCGGAAGTTGCACCTTGGTCTAGTATGGTACAACGATTTGGCAGATGTAACAGGTATGGAAGTTTCTCGGATGCAAAAATATGCTGGGTAGATTTAGATGAAGAACTAGCTGCACCATACGGCAAGAAAGAACTGGAATATGCGCGTAAAATGTTGGAGAGCTTTGATGGCAAATCCGTGTCTCCTGTGGATCTGCCACAAATTGACGAGCCAAAAATACATGATGCGGTGCTGCGCCGCAAAGATATTATCAACTTGTTTGATACGACCTCTGATCTACATGGTAATCATACGGATGTATCAAGATTCGTACGTAGTGTAGAGCGCCAAATAGATGTGACTGTGTTCTGGTGTGATGAGAAAACTTTTGATGATGATAAAACAACATACAAACCCCAAAGGGAGGAATTGTGTAGTATCTCAATAAAAGACATAAAGGAATTTTTGATGGGTGGACGATGTGGGAAGGTATGGGATTACGTTGACAAGGTATGGAAAAAAACCACTGGTAACAAAATATTCCCCGGACAAACGATCATGCTAAAAGATAGCGACGGAGGATACACGGAAACTCTTGGATGGTATGCAACATCTGTTGATAAAGTAAAAACAATTTCAGGTGAATTGAGGCCGGTTCTGCATGGCGCAGAACCTGATTCTCATGCAAGTGATTCTTCATCTAAATTAGCCATACGTGTGACTCTTGAAGATCATACAAGACATGTTATGCAAGAAACGGATCAATTTCTGGAGACCATTCCTTATCTGAACAAAGATGTAAAAAACGCAATTCGAATGGCTGCAAAGTATCATGATGTCGGTAAGATACACAAGGTGTTTCAGAATGCCACCGGTGGAAACCGTGATGAAGTTTTGGCCAAGTCCCCCGGGATGTCAAACTATGATAGGTTTGGATTCCGACACGAGGTTGCAAGCACATTACTATATCTTAAGCAAAATAACGGAGGTGGGAATTTTGTGAATCTTACAGCATACCTGATAATGGCACATCATGGGAAGGTTCGATTTACACTGCGCCGGGTGTACAGGAGTCACGCGCGTCTAGACAAGAAATATCTGCTTGGAATAGAGATAAGTGGAGAAACCATGAAAGAATTCTCAAGCAATTCAGTGTCTGTCCCTGAAACTTTTATCGACATGCGGATGGCTGCCGTGGGAAGAGGCCCGAACAACGAACCGTCTTGGACTGAACGTGTAATGGAGTTGTTAGATGAATATGGTCCTTTTAAGCTTGCATATTTGGAAGCCCTGATACGCCGGGCAGATTGGTTTGCAAGCGAAAAAGAAAATGACGGAAGATATGGGGAGGATGGAAGATAGAGACATGAATGAATACGTATTGTCCGGCTGTACACATGTACCCATGTTCAAGTATCTCAAGACTTTGGGACTGTTTCGAATAATTGCCGGGAGGGATTCTGATGTTCTGGCACGCTGGCACAACGGTAATCTAATACTTCAAACCCGTCTTAGTGAGGATGAAATCACTAAATTCTTTATGAACGAATATATCCCTACACCCGTACTAAGTCCGTGGAGTTATAACAAGTACCAAAAGACGGTAAAGA
>RKRU01000008.1 GCA_007571225.1 Nitrosopumilaceae archaeon
GTTATGAAAGCATTACGATGTTTGCCAGCCGTTAAAACATTATCCATATATTACAATATTGGCCACATGGAAGCTGGCAAACCGAAAGAAGCCGGCAGGCACACTGCACAAGACAAAGTTTGTACCCGATACCAAAAGCGAACTCAGGGCAGTAATAGTGGATATCCCCACTGAGATCGACATCAGAAAGGCATTTGAGAATGCAGGCGGCCTCGCACCTGCATATACGCGCTCACTTGAACTGTGGTGGGACTCTCCTAGGCAAAAACTAGATGTGATACTGACGACTATAGACAGTGACATAGACAAGTACAAGCAGGACTTTCGAGTTATGTACCCCAATGCTTCGTTTAGTGACGCTGCAACGTTAACACCGGAATGGTATGATGCCAACAAACACTATCACATGTTTGATGCAGGATACAGGCACGGACACATACAGACAGTATGGGATACTTTGGCCACATACGACATCATAACCATGCTTGCAAGCGCGATACAGTCAGTACCACACGCGTGGGTCCAGATCGTCTTTCGGTCCAACAACTTTGTTGTACACCTGCAGGACCTGCTCTCTAGGATCAGGTGCCACCGTCATACAGTAACTGCAACAAACCACTTTACCGCATCAGACATGCTATTTAGCAGTAGAACAGAGGGACGAGACCACCCCGAGAAGGGAAAGGACTTTGATGCCAACTATGCCACGCTTGAATCACATATAGTAAGAAAGATGCAGGGTGGCGGGCATATCATGCTGTCGATGCGCGGACTAACTGATGTACCCGTTCACCTAGACTTTTCAGGCATAATGGCAGAATCCCTAGAGCACCTCACAATGAACACGTATACAAACAACCAGATAGACGGCGACAGAAAGACTGGCATATCGGCAATGTTTGCCAGACGACTGCTTCCCAGCCCCCACACATTAAATGGCATTATATCCAGATATGTTGGTAAGAGGATGCTTGGCATGGGCAGGTATCATTCGCCACGTGCATCACCACCGTTTCTTTTGCTGACACGGCCCGAACTCGGACTGTTTCTACGCCTGCCTGACCCTGCTACAACCCCGAATACCTTAATCACACGAAGGCAGGTCATTCCACAGCAGCAGGCGACTAGAAAGCAGGGCTTCTGTCTTGGATTCACCACACCATTACAGGCTGAGATACCCGTAGACTTTTTTGGTATGCTAACACCATCAAGACAGCAGAGCATAGTACTGTCTCCAAATGACATACCCACGCACATCTATGCCGTAGGCGGTACAAAGTCAGGCAAGACCACACTAATCAGATGCATTGCTAAGCATATGGAGATGGCCAACATGCACAATACGTTTCCAAATGCATTCATCCTAGTAGATCCAAAGGGCTCTGACTCGTATGATTTTCTAAAGCAGTGTGAAGATACAACGTACGAGGCAAACAATGTTACGTTTCTAGACCCCATAGAGACCAAGTTTTCGATCAACATACTAGAGCTGCCGCCATATCAAAAGGAGGGCAGGCAGGTCATCGTATCACAGTATGTAGGGTATGTAATGCAGATGATCGAATATTGGTACCATGGGTCAGACAGTTTCGTACGTCTAAAACGCATACTTGACACCCTGTTGCAGTACATCTATCTAGACAACGACAGGCCTACATTCTTGGACATATACGAGATTATAGTTGCCATGCAGCGCAACGGCAAGGAAATGCTCATCAAGATGTTTACCGAACTCGGAAAACCAGAAGAGGTGCTACAACAAGCAATAGAGTCCGTTGCTACAATGGAGAAGCGAGCGTACGAACCCGCACTCAACAGGCTTGAAAAGTTTGCAACCGATCCCATATTGAGGCATATGTTCTGCGTACGTCAGTCTACTGTCCGCTTTGAAGACCTGATAAGGGCAGGCGCATACACGATAATCCGATTGTCGCCACTCAACGTACCACAGCACATCATTACGCTAGTCAAGCAGACGTTATGCATAAAGCTGTGGTTTGCCATTCAGGAGAGGGCCGCAAACATACGAAACGAGAAGGACCGCACGCAGGTGCTGCTAGCACTTGACGAGTTCCAAGATGTGGCCCGCCTGCCCGTAATTGAGGCCATGCTTACACAGGCCCGCTCATATGGACTTGGCTTGTTGCTTGCCCATCAGACCACCACCCAGCTTGACGACTCACTCTTTGAGGTCATTACGGGCAATGCAGGCACACAGTTTGTCGGCAGGGTATCGGGCAGGGATGGTGGCAGGTTCGGCGATGTCTGGGACCCGGCATACGCAAAAGAGATAAAGTCACAGCTGGCAACCCAAGAATATCACCACTGGACCGTACGCCCCATAGCAGAAGAGGGAGCACAGCCCCTGCCCGTCCAGTTCTGGCCCGTATATACCCCACCCAACCTACAGAATGACGATTTTATCAGCAAGTTCATCACAACGCAAAGAGAAGAGTATTCATCAGGTACAGTAGACGCATCTATGCTGCGCAGGGCTGCTGTACAGGCCAACAGGTGGCTTGACAACATACCATATGAACCTCCCACAAGGGAAGAGTGGGAGATACTATGCATATTGGCCGAGGCCGGTACCTCGCTGATGCTCAAAGAGATTACAAGAAGGTTCGGCGACGGGACCACTGCAAGCGATAGGGTATCAAAAATTCTCAAAAACATGGTAAAGAAGAAGATTGTAGATACGGGCGCTGAAGGTGAAAAGAAGAAGCGCGGATACCATATTCCATATGAGACAAGATGCAAGTATATGGAGTTTGATCCTGCCAAGATAGGCACCTCAGCAGACATCCCATCCACTACTGCGGCCGCTTGCAGCTATTATCTAAAGCGCCGCTTCTTTCTGTGCGTGGCCACACAGACAGTCAAAAAGGGAAAGATGCGCACTGACCTAGTAGCATACGACTATGAAACTAGTACGCCAATATCGATAGAGATAGAGTCGTTTGCCGAGGTGAAGAGGCATCCTGAACATGTCAAGCTCAACATGACCAAGTGGAGGGATATGGGCTTTAGCAGATGCGACATGTGGTCTTCTAATCCCAATATACAGAGAATATACGACGAGGATCTGACTGCAGACGGGGAAAAGGATGACATACAGATATTTGTAGTATCGTCTGATACGGCATCCCACGACACGACTGCAGACATGCCAGAAACATCTGCTGCCAAAGACAACACAAATTTGTAAAAGAACATGTAGTGGTATTAAAAATAATGAAAAAAAGGGGAATCCACTATTGTGGGGATATTATCTTAGTCTGTGAGAACTCACCGCCGCCCGCTATGTCGGCCCTCACCTCAACTAGGTACTTTTGGCCCACCGTAAGCCGGTGTTCTGAACCTGCGGTACTGGCCTCTAGGCTAGATGAACGGTCTTCCGTATCGTCGATTAGTACCTTTTTGTTTACGGTTGCAGACACACCCGAATTGATGTTCTCAGGGGCAAATTTGGCTACAAATATGTCATCTTCGTCCTTGGTCGCATCACCTATATCCAGCGTTACTATAACGGTGGCATCAGTGATGTCGGTGTTGCCGGTATTCTTTATCATGCCCGTAATGTAAGAGGCAGAGCCCGTATTCTGTATGTTCAGCCGCTTGATCTCTACGGCATCAAGCACCAGACCAGTGGTTACTATGTCGGTGGTTGTAGTTGCCAGCACCCCGCCGATCGAGACCACTATACCGATCAGAATTATGGTGACGATCATGCCCGAGACTGCTTGGCGCCGCTGTGGCCGTTGCGGCTGTCGTGTTGGATTGTTCATGGCACAAATGCATTATAGTGCATAAAAGCACCCAAATGCCATTATGCAATTCTTCATACGTATGACACGCCGTTTTGCACTACAGTCTGTCTACCCATATTACCACGCAGAGCATACTGTAGAAGTGATTCTGTAAGTTTTATGCGGGCCGCATATACGTAGATGTGCAAATACGGACATGCTGCACCATATTGATGATGATAGCAGGCATCACAATAGTCCTGATGACAGATACGCACGACAACTATGCATACGCCGAACACAAGCCCACAAAATGCATCATAGACATACACGGTGAGCGGCACCCCATCACATACCTAAATGAGACGAGGCAGAACCCCGACGGCTCATACTATCCCGGTGACGCATTCTACTACTTGTTCAAGTGGTCAGACAGATCCCCCGAGGATGAGTGTCTGATGCGCGACTTGCGCATCGAGACTGCCAACCTAATTTTGAACCACACAAGCCGTTCCAAAGGTCCAAGCGAACTAGGACCCATCACATACAACAGAATTACACATCACAGCAACGATCCCATAGTGGCGTTTGTAGATATAACAGGGTTTCACTATGCCAGTATGGTAGACAGATGTCATGCCAAATGGGCAAAGCCCGGTGAGTCACACAAGTCCGGATGGGAGCGCTGGTCCGTATACGACATGCCGTTTATGTCAAAGGAAGGAGAAGAGGATCTGACAGAGTATGAAAAGACAGAGGCAAAACGCGCAGGATCCGCTGCATGGGAAGGATGGCGCCAGTTCAAAGTAGGCAAGGGGGCACCAGACCTTCCCTTGTGTCCGTTCAAGCGCGGACCGCATGAACTGCCAGACAATCCCAACACACCGTCCCACCTCGAATACTATGATGAAAAGATATTCAGGCTAAAGATGCACACATGGAAGATAACCAAAAATTCAACTGCGCACTCACATGGCAACTTTACTACGCATGCCGATCCCGATTCTTCCCTGAAATTTGATGTCCGTATACAGGAGTTGTGCAGTACGCTAAAGCCTGAAACCGGATGCGCGTGGGGTACTGCCCAAATCAAACCTCACAGAAAGGTCTGCATATATGAAAGTCTAGAATCGCAGGGAATCGACCCGCTGCTCCCACCAGACGGGATAAAACCCGAATCATACATTATACCTGTAGACGAGTGCTTTGAATCTGACGGTAGTAAAGCGACACTTGATCTTCGCGTGACCGGTGTGTTTTTGGCACGTGAGCATTACGCCAACGGTATACCCGTAACTGGACATATGGTTTTTGTCGGGGACTTGGATCCGCTCCTGCAGGATCCCGCCCTGTACGTCATAACGACAAAGCCTCCCCTGCACCACCATGTAGGCAGATATGATGCCAAGAATTTAGATGGTACATACTATCATGACGACCCCATACACATAAGACACGAACCGTCGTGGGCATGGAAGGACGAGCGTGCTACACACATCAACTTTACCGTAAAACTATTGCATTCCACACTACCCCTAAAAGACGATACACACTGCATGGCATCCAAATGTAACCACACCATATCCATCACACCACCACCACACCGATGGCTAGAAGAGATACACTGGTACGGAAACGGGGACGGCGCATCCGTATATGTTGCACATACAAGTTTTGCATTTACAAACTATACGTTTCCATACGAGATGACGGCATGGAATTTGGGCGAGCCGGTGGCAAATGGAACCGGGGCCGACTGGGCCGAACTTGTGCCATACAGACCAGAATACCGATACGTGCATTCGTATCCGGTCCTGCGCGATGCCGCAGAGTACGCCTTTGATGACAGGCACGGGGTCGCGCTCTTGTATATGGGCAGCTGGCAAGAAGATGGCAGTGCAGGAGACGGCCTTTTGCTGTATCCCCAGCGCCGCTCATACAACAATGGATGGACTGCCATAATTGGAGGAGGGCACGACCACGCGCAACAATATGTGGCATTTGACCAGGTGCATCGACTGAGTGAGGGACGCTCCGGTTCGGCGGCTGCCTCAAACATGTCGTTACAGTACGAGGCCCCATATGTACAGGCAGCCATGTTCGTACAGTATGGATACGGCGCCTTGTTGTGGGAGTGGCCCGTATCAGATTTTGTCTTTCCTGAAAGAACAATAGAGGGAGCATCTGCTAGGGGCGCCATATACGAGAACATATCATCCTCACTTGATGTGTACAGTCGAGACTTTGCAGGTACCGACACGCTGCTGTACAATACGGGCACCCTAGTATACCCGGAGATGCCCTTTACCAAGCACCTGCTGGTGCGCTCAGTGGACTCGCACGGCACAACACAGGAGCAGGACAGATTATCTCTAAAAATAGTCCCATACATGGGCGAATAT
>RKRU01000109.1 GCA_007571225.1 Nitrosopumilaceae archaeon
CCCATCGCAACGCATGGGATGTTTGCCATGGCGCAGCCAGAGGCCACTGTATTATCTGCCTTTTGGCAGATCATGGCAAGCGGCGCCACGCCGTTGTCCTTTAGCGAGTATATGGTGTATGCTCCCACGCTGCTGCCTGATCCGTACGGGAAGACAAGTATTGCGCCCTTCAGCCCCCTGCCGTGCAGCTCGTGGTTGGGATCGCTCACAATGCCACTATCCTTGTCTACTGCGCCCAGAAAGTTGATCGGGGTTTCTGACTTTAGGACCGTTCCCCTGACGCGTCCTTTAACCAATACCTTCAACAAGTCTCGCTCTCCAGTATGTCCGAAAGCGGTCTCAGATCGGTATACACCCCACCTGCATTGAGGTAGAACGCGCCCTTTACGCTGTTGGTGATAACAGAATCTGCCCTGTCTGCGGTTATAAGGGGGGACAGGCAGGTACAGCAGTCGGCCAGAACCTCGCATCCTGCGCGCTCAAGTGCCAGAACGTTCTCTACTGCAGACTCTTTGACGGTGCGGGGGCAGAACACAAGGCACCTCTTTTTAAAGGAGCGGCCCTTCAGCCTCAGCCTCAGGTCTGCGATCTCCTGCAGCCCCAGCTGGGGGCTGCCTAGCACGACCATGTCGCCGTTCTCTGCAGTGTCCAGCTCGTCGCGTACTTGATTCATCTCCTCATCACCATAATCTACCTGCTCCCCGTTTGTACTGTCTTCTACAAATCGGAATTTGGCGCACGTACCTGACGTGCCCATGCCACCGCAGATGGCCTTGCACTCTCTTCTGTCCATTGCAGACGGAGCCGTCGTACCCGATATGTTCACAGATGTGTCTCCCACCTTGCCGGCAAAGTAGCCGAGCAGGCCGTACTCTAACTCGTTTTTTGGTTTTGATCTTGTCCTTACCCGTATGGTTATATCATCATCATCATCATCATCATCATCATCATCATCATCATCATCATTTTTCTTTCCTTTCTCGTCATCGTCCCCGTCGTGCATGCGCAGCCTCGAATACGGACTCTTGCCTGTCAGTGCGCTGGCAAGGGCGCTAAACGCGCTCTCCTTGTTTGTCCTTACGCCATCAAGGGAGTTTGCGTGAACCGCAGCGTTGCTCTCCGCAAAGGCCACCTGCGCTCCCTTCTTTGGCATCTCGTATATCTCGTATGGTATGCAAGAATATGATGGCGTAACGCCCATTGAGCGATAAGAGTCTCCGATGGAGAGCTGTTTTGAGACAAACTCGTCGTCTAGATCATGCGTATAGTCGACATCAAATCCCATGGGATTCAGCGTGGTTTTTATCTTGACCTTGGCACCCTTGCTGCTTATACCCCTGAGGAACTTCTCTCCTGCATCCCCTATGGTGTTGTAGTTGACTCCTGAGAGGTGGGCCCACTGTACGGGGACGAGTCTTTTTGCATCTGCGGCTTCGCCTGTGGCCACCAGTATACGGTAGGCCATCTCCATGATCTCCCCATGCTCTCCTGCAAGCGCGGCCTCCTCGTCCCTGCTCAGCTCCATGCATCTTCTATCTAATGCTACAGATATAATACTTGTATGTATGGCCCCATCACCTATGAAGAAGATTCTTGATGGAATGATCACCACCATGAATTCAGTCAAACCTCCGAGGATGACTGCGCTGCGGGAGCTCCACGAGGCCGAGACTGGTGGCGGGCCGTTCAGCATCTTAATAGGTACGATACTCTCTGCTCGTACCAAGGACGAGAACACGGCCAAGGTTGTCAGGGCCCTCTTTGCACGGTACAAAGACGCTAGGGCCCTTGCAGGTGCTGACATAGCGGATGTAGAAGAGATAGTCAGACCCATCGGGTTCTACCATGTAAAGGCAAGGCGCATAGTGGAGGTGGCCAGGATAATTGATACCGTGTACGGGGGCTCCGTTCCTGAGGATATTGACCGTCTCTTGGAGCTGCCCGGGGTGGGCCGCAAGACTGCCAACTGTGTCTTGGTGTATGCGTTTGACCACCCGGCAATTCCTGTGGATGTGCACGTACACCGCATATCGAACCGGCTGGGGCTGGTCAGTACAAAGACACCCGAGGAGACCGAGCAGGCACTGATGGCAAAAACCCCAAAGAGATACTGGCTGCGCATAAACGATACGTTTGTAATGTATGGACAGAACATCTGCAAGCCGGTTTCCCCTCTGTGTAGCGTATGCCAGATACAAGAAGACTGCAGATACTATCGGGAGAAGCAGACTGGTTAGCATCTACCCATACTACTCCTACCCCCCACCACTACTACTCCTACCCCCCACCACTAGTAACTGTTTAGGTCCCTCACGCCTGAATGACCGATTTTAGGCACAAATCTGGCAAATTGTTTACGCTGGACCTAAACAGTTACCACCACTATTGTCGCCACCGCTCCCACCACTACCCCTACCACCACTACCCCTACCACCACTACCCCTACCACCACTACAGCAGCCGTAACAAGCACTTTACAGACATCTTCTCCAAAATACCCAAGCAGCGTATGCCAGCTCGAATCCGGCCCTGTACCACAACCACTCTGTACGTCGTTGTCTACTGCTCCTCTTATTTCCCCATCCACATGCATGCCCAGAAGACCACATGTGATCAGATCTAAGGTAACTGTTTACGTCCCCCATGCTGAAATGACCGATTCTAGGCACAAATTTGGCAAATTGTTTACACTGGGCGTAAACAGTTACCCGATATAAGAAGGGGGAAGCGTAAAGAATCTGGTGCATCCCACCCTGATGGGACGACTGGTTCCTGCGATCATTTATAACTTATATTAGTACATTTTAAAGTACCTGAATTGACTAGTCCAAACCCCCAAGTCTCCATAATAGTATCCACGTACAACGAGTCCCAGAACATAATATCGATCCTAAAGTCGATCAGGGAGAGCATGCCCACCGGAATACTTACGGAGACCATAGTAGTCGACGACAACTCCCCGGATGGTACGGGCCGCATAGTAGAGGAGTACGTACAGGGGCTGAAGCGGTTTGCCGAGAATACGATAAATGTAATACATAGAAAGACAAGGGACGGACTCTCCTCTGCAATACTCAGCGGCATACAGAATGCCCGCGCCGACACAATCGTCGTGATGGACTCGGACTTTTCGCATCCGCCACAGGCAATTCCTCGCATGCTAGAGGCGCTCAAACAGTATCAATGCGATCTGGTGGTAGCATCAAGATACATGCGGGGTGGTGGAACACGTGGATGGACCTTAAAGCGCAAGATGCTCAGTAAGAGCGCCACGCTGATAGCCAAGATCGGACTGCGCGTCAAACTGAGTGATCCCATGTCGGGTTTCTTTGCATTCAAAAAACACATCATAAACGGGCTCTCGTTTGATGCCCTTGGATACAAGTTCCTGCTGGAGCTGCTGGTAAAGACCGACCGCAAGATAACCGTAAAGGAGATACCATACATATTTGAGAACCGCAGGCTGGGCAAGAGCAAACTGGACGCCTCCCTGTACGAGACGTCTTCTGAATACCTGCAGGCGGTCTGGCGCCTGTACAAGAGCAAGAAGATGAAAGAGTCGTCGGAGCGGCGCGGCTCAGTCAAGTTCTTCTCAAAGGCGGCTCGGTTCTTTACCGTAGGGGCATCGGGATTCGGCGTAAACTATCTGGTGTCTATGCTCTTTGCATCAGGCCTTGCCGACATATGGTACGTGCATGCTAACGCGTTTGGCATTGTAGCGTCGCTCTCTACTAACTTCATACTGAACAAGATATGGACGTTTGAAGATGTGGACTTTGGCGCCAAGCGAACCCTCTCGCAGTACGGCAGGTTCGCTGCGTTCAGCTCGCTTGGAGCTGCTGTGCAGCTCGGCACGGTATATTGGCTGGTGGATGCCCACAACATCTCCTACCCTCTTGCACTCTTTACGGCAATTGCCGTGGCAGCCTCCAGCAACTTTGTACTCAACAAGAAACTGACATTCCGGGAGAAGATCTGGGGATGACTGGAGATGCAACCGTCTAGGTCCCACGCGCCTGAACGTTTGATCCCGGGTAAATACAACAACAGCAACAAACCGCTTGCGACCAACCTACAACTGCGCTGGGAACAGATCGCATACCTGCCTAGCACTACTGCCACATGCTTAGAGCGGTAACTGTTTACGTCTGGCGTAAACAATTTGCCAAATTTGTGCCTAGAACCGATCATTTCAGTGTCGTGGGGGACGTAAACAGTTACCCTCAGAACCAATGCCACATACCCAGAACCACTACTGCATACTCCTAACCACTGCCTGCTGCGTGCACACGGTGGGATGGATCTTCTGCAAGAGGTTACCCCCCGTCTCCCCACCTCATACATACCGTTTGGGTTCGGCGCAAATAATCTGCTGTTTGTAATTAGTCATTAGGACGTGAGGGACCTAGACAGACAGCTGTCTAGTACTTACAAAATGAGTAATCTTACGGCCTTTTGGCCAAAACAATATAATAAAAAGAAAAAGTTCATCCTGACTTTCCTGGCCGCGACTAAAAGTTAGAGCCGCCACCCGTGGTGGTCTGGGATGAATATCCTGTTGATGCTGGTACAGATGGGAACTGCTCCCCGATCTGCTGTTCTGCAACTGCAGAGGCCTCTTGCAGAATCTTTTCTGTCTCCTCGTTGGAAGCTCCGTCTTCAAGACCGAATGAATCGCCTGCAAGCGAGTCCATCATGAGTCCGTTCAGAGTCTGTGTCATGGAATTCAGCTCCGAGTCTGCTTCTGGCATGAACCTTCCGAGCGAAGATCTGAGGCCCTTCATTGTGTTCATGGCAGGCTGGATGGCTACCATCGCGTCACCTAGGTCGTGTATGGTGGTCAGTCTGAGCTGAACCTGTTCTAGGGACATTCTTGCATTGCCCAGCAGTTTTGAGACCTTGCGAATCTCGGCAAGCTCGTTGGACAGTACCCTGCTGGTACTGACATCGTGCTGCTGCATGGCTGCCACTACGCGATTGAAGAGTTTTGCATCCCTGTCGCGCAGCTTGTTGAGCATGTTGTCCATCTTTGAGATCTGCACCTGTAGTTTGTTGACAGCTGTCTGGATTCGTGGCTTGAGAGGGGCCTGTGGCTTTGCCGCATCCCGGATCTTTCGTGTCAATCCTATGTTCTCATGCTGATTCCAGCTCTTGTCGAAGTTTGTCATGTTGATACATCACCCTCTTTTCACTTAATATCTTGTGTGTATTTTTGTCACCTAAATGCTAAATTTAGCTAACAAACTTTACACACCCAAAAGTACACATGTGACGCCGCGCAGAGTGGCAGTCTTCGACTCGGGGCTGGGATCCCTCTCGATAGCCCGGGCGATTCGCAGGCGGGGCAGAGTGGAGCTGTTCTACTTTGCAGATGTTGCAAGCTTTCCTTATGGCTCAAAGTCCAAAGATGAGCTTGGGCGCATCGTAAGTGCCACCGTGGATCGCCTCCAAGATATGTTTGCCCCTGATGTGATCGTGGTGGCGTCAAACACCCCCTCACTGGTACTTGAGATGGCCGACGGACCAGGTCTTGTGACGGTAAGGCCACCGGTCAGTCAAGCATGTTCTGTGTCTGTCTCAAAGAGGGTCGGCATACTGGGAACCCGGGGGGCGGTACGGAGCGATGGATTGTCCCGCCACATACAGGGAGAGACGGACGGGAAGACTCGCATATTCAAGATAGATGGCTCAGAGCTGGTGCAACTTGTAGAGTCGGGCGCCTTTCTAAATGACCGCCCGCGCTGCAGGGATGTGATCCGCCGCACATTGGCGCCCGCAGTTGTCGACAGCGGTATAGATACGGTTACGCTCTCAAGCACGCACCTGCCGTTTCTGCTGCCCATACTGCGTGCGGAGTATCCGGACGTGAACTTTCTTGATCCTGCAAGACAGGTTGCAGAAAAGGTCTTTGGGGCAGGCAGCAGTAGGAGCGGAGAGGACAGCGGCATAAGAAGAAGAAGCACGCTGAGGATATTTGCATCCGGCGACTATGCGGTACTACAGCAGAACCTGCTACGGCTTGGGGTGCGTCGGGTCGTCAGGCCCCTGGCAGTCAACGACTGAGCCTGAGGCCCTTCTGTATCCGTGACTGAACTCTTTGTTATACAACTGTGAATACTCGTATCGTTCGGGTTCTAGCGCCTCGCCTAT
>RKRU01000060.1 GCA_007571225.1 Nitrosopumilaceae archaeon
TACAGGCATGTTAGAGGCAGCGAAGATAACTGTTGATGGTCTTGTTCAGGGAGTCGGATTTCGTTACAGATCTCGATTAGTTGCGTACAAAAACAGTCTTGTAGGATATGTGGAGAACTTGGAGGATGACACAGTAGAGATCTTGTGTGAGGGCGAGAAGAAAAATATTGATCAATTTATAGAAGAGATAAAAATGTTCAAAAAACCCATCATCATAAGCGACATTAGGGTTCAATACATAAAACCTACTGGAAAATTTAAATCGTTCAAGACTATAATGAAAGATCATTTAAGCGAAATGCTTGAGGGTTTTTCGGCGGGCGCATTACATCTTGATATATTGCTAGAAAAGGCCGACATGTCGCTGAACAAGCAGGACCAAATAATAACTGAAATTCACGACCTAAACACAAACACCCGTGAAATGCTTGATTCTAGGTTCATGAGGCTGGAAAATGAGATCTTGAAGATAAAAACAAAACTAGAGATTCAATAACACCTTGAAGGTAACTGTTTATATTCGGCGTAAACAATTTGCCAAATTTGTACCTAGACTTGGTCATTTGGGCGTGGGTGACGTAAACGGTTACGTTGTACCACTTAGGTCCCACCCCTCATGAATATTTGATTTCATACATATGGCCAGCAATCTGTTTATGTCAGACCTAATATGTTCGTTCCGCATCGCCAGTATGTACATCATCATGGCTTGTCCATCATGTTGCAGTGCTACCACTATGCCACCACCATAACTCCGCGCCAGAATGCTATCCTTCCCCTTATCTGGGCCGCCTCAGAACTCGGATCTGCATAACACCAAGCACAGTCCTTGTTCGTGCCGTCGCCTGTCACGACCGAATAGTAGCTGGCTATGCCCTTCCAGCCGCAAAACGTGTTGGTATCAGTAGGCCTCAGGAGGTCCATGCGCACCGACTCGGGCGGAAAGTAGTGGTTTCCCTCCACTACTATGGTATCGTCGCTTTCGGCAATTATAGTACCGTTCCAGATTGCTCTGACCATAACTACTATCCTTCTCCTGCGCCGGCCTCCGTACCGTCCATCTCATCTCCCTTCATCTCCCTCCGAGTCTTAAACTTTGGCGTCACCCCAAGCGATGCATAGTCGCCAGTCGAGCACGCAAAACACATCGAGTCGGCAGGCAGGCCTACGGCATCTGCCAAGTTCTCTGCGCTGTTATACCCCAGAAAGTCTGCGCCTATGCTGTTTCTGACCATCTCTATCGTCTCCTGCCTAGATAGCTCCCTTCTGTCAGGAGAGAAGGTTGCCAGTTCTTCCTGTGATGGAAAGTCTATCCCCGCATAGCATGGGTGCGTAATGGGGGGATATGTTATGAGCATACTGATCCTCTTTGCGCCGGCCCTCCGCAGCGCCTTTACGATTGCGCGCGAGCTGGTACCGCGCACCAAACTGTCGTCTATGACTACCACATGCTTTCCGTCTATGATCTCGCGGATGGGCATGATCCACCTGTTTATCTCCATGCGTTCGGTATGGTGCGGTTCGATAAAGCTGCGCAGCGGGCCCTTCTTACTATACCTGTCCTTTAAGAGCCCCTCGTCAAACTGTATGCCAAGCTCTTGCGCATATCCGAGGGCTGCCGGCCTTGCAGAGTCTGGAACGGGCACGACTAGGTCCGCATCTTTTATGGGAAATTTTCTTGCAAGCATCTTACCTATACGCTTTCTTGTGACGTAGATGTTGGCTCCCTCCATCTTGCTTGACGGGTGGGCAAAGTACGTAAACTCAAATGAACAGTGGGCGCGCTCCGGTTCGGTGGAGAATATCTCAGATTCTAGGCCCTCTGCGCTTATTCGTAGTAGCTCCCCTGGCTTGACGTTTCGTATGAGCGTGGCGCCCACAGCCGACAGTGCAGACGACTCTGATGCGACTATGTACACGTCGTCGTCTTTTTTGTGCCCGAGCACCATGGGCCTGAACCCCTTTGGATCGCGCGCGGCGTAGACTGCGCCGTCATCTGATATGAACGTAAAGCAGAATGAGCCTATCATCTCGTTTTTGAGTATGGATAGGGCTTTGCCCATCTTGCCGTTCTCGGATATCAGCGAGACTAAACGGTGTGCAGCCACCAGCGTGTCGCTTGCACTCTGCGGCGTAAACGTGCAGCCTCCGACCATATTTGATATCTCGTCTGCATTTGCAATCGTGCCGTTGTGAGCCACGCACAGATCCTTGACCTTTAGCGGCTGGGCGTTCTCAAGCGATCCGCCCCCTACAGTAGAGTATCTTACGTGCCCTATTGCAGCAGGCGACGAGTACTCTTGGGCGAGCTTCTTGAACTCTGATGATGACGATGAGACGAGCCCCATCCTCTTGACGGGCTTGCGGTTTGGCACTGCAAGCCCCCATGCCTCCTGGCCCCTGTGCTGGAGCGCCCTGAGCGCGTCGATCCCCATGGGTATGACGTTTGTGCCGCTCAGGCTGAACACCCCCACCACGCCGCAGTTCTCTTGGGGCCTGTCAAGCATGGCCCTGCGTCAACCTCTTCAACGTACCTGACCATCTCTCATAGGCCTTATCAACACTTAGATCGACAAGCCTGTCTGTACCGTCGCGTATGACGATGCGGTCCTTCCTACAGCCGAACTTGCCAATATGCGCAAATATAACGCCGTGCTCAGACAGAATCTGCCTGACCCGGTCCATATAGTCGTCGCCTACTGCTAGCAAGTATCTTGAGTGGCTCTCAGAGAAGAGTAGGTCGCAGTTGCCCATGTTTGTGCCGTGCCGTGGAATTGTAGCAGCATCCATGGTGCAGCCCATGCCAGATGCAAGGGACATCTCCGACGCGCCAACTGCAATGCCGCCCTTTGAGCAGTCGTGTACCGAGTCTGCCAGACCGTCTTTGACTATCCTTATTACTGCGTCTGCGTTCTTTACGGACGCATCCATGTCTACTACGGGGCACCTGCCACCCGTAAAGTGTAGTACGTGTTCATAGTATTCAGAACCTCCCATCTCGCGTCCTGTGGTGCCGACTATAAGCAGGTTGTCACCCTGCCGTATCTGCCTGCGCGCATTGCGGCTTGCGCTCGCGCCGTCATCTATCAGCCCGAGCACCATTATTACGGGGGTGGGCTTTATCGGTCCTGCTGCTGTCTCGTTGTACAGGCTTACCTTGCCTCCTATGCACGGTATCTTGGCGTGGCGGGCAAACTCGGATACTCCGCGCAGCGACTCTAAGAATGTCCAGAAGATCTCTGGATCGGTGGGATCTCCAAACTGCATGTGGTCAAGCATTCCGATGGGTCTGGCGCCCGTGCATACCACGTTGCGGCACGCCTCCTCGAAACATCCTATTGCCCCCTCGCGCGGGTTTATGTAACAGTGTTTTGGGTTTCCGTCCATGGATATGGCCAGGTATTTGCCGTTGTCGAGGCGCAGTACAGACGCGTCTGCTCCCGGCCTGACTATGGTGCGTATCCCCACCTCGTGATCGTACTGGCTGTACACCCAAGATCGGCTTGCTATGTTGGGCGACGACAGCAGGGAGAACAAAGCGTGCTCTAGTGATGGTGTCGTTGTCGTTGCTGATGATTGCGACGATGATGGGGGTGATGACGACGACGATGACTGCGACGATGATGGGGGTGATGACGACGACGATGTTGTTGTTGGCGATGAGGATAATGACGATGACGATGACTGCGATGACGACTGCGACGATGTAGACGACGATGACGACTGCGACGATGTAGACGACGATGACGACTGCGACGGGCGTATCGCTTCTTCCGCCTCTTTCTCTTGCTGCTGCAGTCTTGCAGATGCAGGCATCACATCCTCTATACCGTCAAGATATGCCGGCCTCTTTGAGGGTAGATCAAGCAGTCTGGCGTTTGCCACCACATCTGCGGGCATCTCTGCTGCCACATCGGGGCCCGACATGACGCGCATCGCGCCGTCGTCTGTGACTCTGCCTATGGCAGAGCAGACAATCTCAAACTTGGAGCATATCTCCATAATTTTGTCGTGCCCTGCTGAATCCGTAATTATGAGCATCCGCTCCTGCGACTCTGATATCATTATCTCCTCTGGTACCATATTGTCTTCGCGCGTGTGGACTGCCTGCACATCCATCTCGATGCCCACGCCCAAAGATTCAGCAGTCTCTGATATCGCACACGAGAGGCCTCCCCCTCCAAGATCCTTCATGGCCTTGATGGCCCCGGTATTTCTGGCCTCCAGTACTGCCTCTATGAGCAGCTTTTCCATAAATGGATCTGGAATTTGTACGGCTGATCTGTCTTCAGATTCAAAGGCGTCTGATGCAAACTGCGAGCCCCCTATTCCATCTCTGCCTGTATGTCCGCCTAATAACAGTACGATGTCTCCCTTACAGGCGTGGTTTTTAATCAGGCGCCCACGCCTGCCAAAGCCGACTGCGGCAACGTCGACTAGAGCATAATTGTCATAACATGAATCAAACTCTATCTCGCCCCCTATGGTGGGTATTCCAAGACAGTTGCCATAGTCTGCTATGCCCGTCACGGCGTTCTTGAAGAGCCATCTAGACTTTGCCGCTGCAGGTGAACGCGTTGTGTCCCCAAAACGCAGCCCGTCAAGTATGCATACGGGACGTGTTCCTGTAGATAATATGTCCCTGATTACCCCACCCACGCCCGTGGCGGCCCCGCCGTAGGGCTCTACTGCAGACGGGTGGTTGTGGCTCTCTATATGGGCGGTCACTACATAGCCGTCCCCGACATCAAGTACCCCCGAATCGTACCCCTTCTCTGCAATTACCTGCGGGCCTGTGGCAGGCAGCATACGGAGGTGTATCTTAGATGACTTGTACGAACAGTGCTCTGACCACTCTGCGGCGACGATCTGTACCTCGACAGGTCTAGGCTCCCTGCCCAGCCTTCGCCTGAGATCATCAAGCTCATCTGCCGTCATACTCAAGTTTTGATGGCACCTCCCGTTGCGACAAGTGACTCAAATATCAGTGATGCAGGCCCGCAGTCTACATGGTTGGTCTCGTCCTCTGCTGCGCGCTCCGGATGGGGCATCATCCCCACTACGTTGCCGCCCTCGTTACATATTCCTGCGATGTTGTCTGCAGAACCGTTGAGGTCCGGCTCTGCATACCTGAAGACTATGCGGTTCTCACTGCGCAGCCTCTGCAGCGTCTCCTCGTCTGCATAGTAGCGCCCCTCACCATTTGCAATGGGTATGGGTATCTCCTGCTGCGGCGACAGCCTTCTTGTAAACGGGGTGGATGTATTTCCAACCACGAGCCTAGTCCACCTACACATAAAGCCAAGGGAGCTGTTGATGAGCAGGGCGCCTGGCAGCATTCCAGATTCTACTAGTATCTGAAAGCCGTTGCAGACTCCTAGTATGGGCATGCCCTGCGCGGCCAACCTGCGTAGATCGCCCACTATGGGACTGTGCGCAGAGATTGCTCCTGCGCGCAGCCTGTCCCCGTAGGAGAACCCGCCTGGCAGCATCACTGAGTCGACGTCAGGCAGGACTGGTTCTTTGTGCCAGACGTACCGAACGTCAAGTCCAAATACATCTGCAAGAACATGGAACATGTCGCGATCACAGTTGCTGCCAGGAAATACGACAATGCCCACCTTCACAAACGACAGGCGGAAAAGTTGTATTTAATTCGTATTAGGTGAAATGGCCATCTCCTTGTACTATGAGTATATGTACGATTAATGTTCAAACTATTATATGATTATTTATCTAACTCTTCTAACAGTTCGTCAGGGGAAGAACTATGCTTTAATGTACCTTTAGAGTAAAATTTACGCACTGTATCTTGTTTTGTACGTGCAAGATTATCGGGCATACTAGACATTACGTATACTGGCTGTTTTTCAAAAACGAATGCGGCCGTACTGGGATGTTCTGATCGGGCGGGGTGGCGAATCCGGGGGTTCACAGGGCCGTACCCGGGCTGTATGCCGTACAAATCGCGCGCCTCCAGAAAACTTGATGCTTGTGCATAAAATTTAGCTAAAGTGTTTAACTTATTTTAGTTCCATATTCTTAAGGTTATTCGGATACGTAACTGTATGAGCGGAGCACAATGTGTCGCACTAAG
>RKRU01000130.1 GCA_007571225.1 Nitrosopumilaceae archaeon
CCACCTTAGAACTGGGCATAGACATGGGCGGAGTGGACTGCGTAGTATCGTCTACGGTACCCGTAAACAGGCTGATGCAGCGCATGGGAAGGGCTGCAAGAAAGGGGCAACGCGGGTATGCATTTCTGGTACTCGGAGACGATCCCATATCTCAGTACTATGGCAACCACCCCGACGACTACTTTGAGGATGTCGAACGTCTGTACATAGATCCACAGAATCCATACGTGGAGGAGTGCCAGATACTGGCAATGGCGCGCGATAGGCCCATCAGCCCCGACGAAGCCGCAGAACATGCAAGTACCATAGAGCGCCACATATCAGAAGGACTGCTGCTCAGAATAGAAGACGGCACCATCGTGTCAGATGTGCGGCGCACAGACGAGGTCCTCAAAGGCTATAACATAAGGGGCATGGGCGAGTCAGTAGACATACTACACCGCGGCAGAAAGGTTGGAGATAGGGTCTGTCCGATGGCGCTCGACGAGCTGTACAGCGGGGCGGTATACTTTTTGTCAGGAAGGCCGTATGCGGTAAGCGGGTTTGACTATCCTGAGAGGATGCATGCTACGCTAGAGTCGCTGCCGCAGAACTACCCATATCATACAAGGCCGCTCACCACCGAACACCCGTCCATAAGCGAGATACTCGAGAGGCGGATGGTCAGGGGCGTGGAGACTGCATTCTGCAGGCTACGCATACAAAAGACGGTAACCGGATACTTTAAGATCGGCTTGGGAGCAGACGGACAGAAGAATGAGAAGAATAATGACGGCGGCCTAGAGATGCTAGACACGCCGCTTGTCTACACGTACACAACAAAGGGAATTGTCTTTTGTGCGCCGCATCCCCGCATCCAGATCGCACAGGCAGCAGCAAGGTCGGACGGCGATCAGGTATTTCAGAATGACGACGGCAACAGTAGTAGTAGCAACAGCAGCAACTACAACAACACATACTACAACATCGCAGACAGCAGCGGCCTGCCGCAAAAAAACGATCCATCATATGTCGCAACAAGCGGATTCCACGCTACAGAACACGTGGTGATAGAGGGCAGCAACATGATAATAGGCGGCGCGTCACACGACCTAGGCGGCGTGTCAATGGGCGACTCGGGCATGATATTTGTACACGACGGCAAGATTGGAGGCAGCGGGGCAAGCAGGGCGCTCTACGACAGGCTCGAGAGGGTCTTTGAGAGGGGCATGCATATTGTAGGTGAGTGCCCATGTACGACAGAATCCGGCTGTCCTAGGTGTACTCTTTCATACAGGTGCGGCATCAACAACATGTACCTGCACAAGGCAGCCGCCCTCGAGATCTTCGAGCGCATCAACTGCGGCGAATCCACCGGCCTGCTTGATGTCTCCCACGACTGCAGGCCGCTAGTGTGACTCTACTACGTTAGTGTATGGATGATGGACATCTGTACAAGTCATCATATCCGGCAGAAGATGCAGGTAGAATCAAACTACAGTTGTATGTGTGAACAATCATGCCGCAGTATGCGTCGTGTCTATGACCTTGCGCAGTACGGCTATGTGCTCAGGCGTGGTACCGCAGCAGCCCCCCACAATGCGCACCCGCCTGTGCCGCTCAAGAAATCCGCCCATAATGCGGCCCATCTCTTCTGGAGTCATCTTGTACACCGCAGAGCCCCCCTCGTTCTCGGGCATCCCCGCATTTGGCACTACCAATATGTCGTGTTCTGACTGCTCGTCGAGCCACTGAATGCCGGCAGACATCTCAGAAGGCCCAGTCGAGCAGTTCATTCCAAACAGGTCTATATGCATATCAGAGACCGTCGTGTATGCAGCCTGCACATCGGTTCCAAGCAACATCTTTCCGTGCTGGTCAAACGTGGCATTTGCAATTATCGGCACCCGTATGCCTGTACCGTCCATAGCCCTGTGACATGCCTCAATTGCTAGTTTGACCTCTAGTATGTCCTGGCTTGTCTCCACAAGCAGTGCATCGGCCCCGCCTGCAACCAACCCCCTTGCCTGCTGTTCAAAGGCATCACATATGTCATCAAGTGGCCTCAGCCCCAGATCAGGATCGTTTGAGCTTGGCAGGAACCCTGATGGGCCCATGGACCCTATCACGTAGCGCATCTTACCGTCGCGCCGCTCGTATTCTAAGCAGACCTCTGATGCTAGTTCTGCTATCTTCTGGTTCATCGATAAGGTTTGGTCCCCGAACCCATACTCGTCGAGCTTTATCTGGTTGGAGCCAAAGGAGTTGGTCTCAACGCAGTCCGCGCCCGCATCTAGATAACTACGGTGTATCTGTCTGATCCAATCGGGCCTAGTCAGCACCAGTCCGTCGTTGAATCCGTCCTTGCCGTCTGGAAAGTCTTCTGGCTCTGGCATGTGCTTTTGGATCTCAGTTCCCATGGCGCCGTCAAGGAGCAGTACGCTGTTGCGCATCGCATCCAGAAAACTCTTGCTACGGTCACGCATTGTATCCCCCCTCGGTTCCCATACCGCATACCTGCGCAGGCAGTTTTGCCTGTAGCCGGCCGCTGCGGCCTGACTGGATTGCAGTTGCCGTTGTAAATATGGACACTACAACCAAGAGCACAATTACAACTACAGTAGCCATTGCAACCATGATTGTCATTGTAATTATAATTCATTGCAATCATTATGATGGTGGTGATCACCTCAGCCCCCATCTTGCCATTACCTTGTTCTCCAACTTTTTGAATACAACTGAATCGATGACAAGCCCCACGGCCATTATAACCAACATTATGGCCACTATACTAGAGATGTCGTTGAGCGAACGTCCGACATACAGCATGTAGCCAAGCCCCAAGTATGAAAAGAGTAGTTCTGCTCCTATCACGCCCCTCCATGCAAACGCCCACCCCTGCTTGAACCCAGTTATCATGTACGGGAATGCAGCAGGCAACAGTACATTAGTCACCAGCTTGCCGCCGCTTGCGCCCATGTTGCGCGCAGCCTCGATATAGTAGGGTTGGATGTTCTTGACTCCGGTATAGGTGTTGATCGTAACTGCAAATACGGCCCCGATAGCAATTACAAATATTATTCCAGCATCAGTAAGCCCAAACCAGAGTATGCCAAGCGGCACCCATGCAATAGACGGAATGGACTGCAGCCCCAGCACCAATGAGCCGGCAGTCTGGTTGACCACCTCGACGCGCGCCATGAATATTCCAAGTATTATACCCCCTACAATCGAGATGGCAAGCCCCACGGCCAGTCTCCACATGCTAGTTGCAAATCCGTAAAACAGGCTCCCGTTGCTGGCGCCATACACAAGGTCTTCGCCCACATCGTACGGGGACGGAAATATGTTGTCGGGCCACACGTCGACCATTGCAACTAGCTGCCACACCACCACAAGCCCGACATAAAAGGCGATTTTGTGTGGGGCGTAGTTCTTCCTGGCCGCCGTTGCAATCACCACTTATAGTTAGGGCCTGCCGCCTTTGCCGCCACCGCTTTCTGATCCTGCACGGCCGTACTCTGGGCCTGCCCTACTCTTCTTAACCTCGGGCCGGAGCTCTTGCAGGATCTCGTGCTGGAACGGCATGAGCTTCTCGTCTTCTGACACGCGCGGTCTTGGAAAGTTGTTTTCAAGTTCGCGCTTTATTGTAGAGGGCCTGTTGCTAAATACTGCCACCCTCGTACCCAAAACTGCTGCCTCCACCACATTGTGCGTCACAAACAGGATCGTCTTCTTTGTTCTGGTCCACATGAGCTGCGTCTCGATCAACAACAGATCGCGCGTCTGTGCATCAAGGGCTGCAAACGGCTCATCCATCAGTAGTACATCTGGATCCATCACGAGCGCTCTTGCTATTGCGACGCGCTGCTTCATGCCAGTAGAGAGCTGGTGCGTATACGAGCCGGCAAACTTTGTAAGCTGCATCATATCTAGGTACCGTTCTGATATATCTGCCCGCTTATCTGGCGGAATTCCCGCTATCTTAAGTCCGAACTCTACGTTGTCCCGTACTGTTAGCCATGGAAATAGCGCGCCCTCTTGGAATACCATTATTCTGGAGGGACCCGTGCCCGTAACCGGGCGGCCGTCAAATAGTATCTGCCCCCCGTCGGGCTCCTCAAGGCCGGCCACAATCCGGAGAAACGTCGATTTGCCGCATCCAGACGGCCCCACAAGACAGACAAAGTCTCCTGACTCTACCTTTAGGTTCACGCCCCCTAGCGCCTGCAGCCGGTGCGACTCGTGTGTAAAGTATTTTACGATATTTCTTGCCTCTAGCTTGGCCATTGCACAACCTCTTGTACTGCCGGGGCGGCGTCTAGACCGTCGGCAGTTTCTGCTCCTGCTCCCGCTCCTGCTCCTATGCCTTCTCCTGTTGCCGCTGCATCCGACTGCGACTGTCCGGTCGTACGTAAGTCACGTGCCGCATCTGCAACAACCTCAGACCAGTCAAGGAACAAGCCGGTGAGATCATACGAGTCTCTTCCCAGATATCCTAAGCTCCCCGCACGCTGGGCAAACTCGTCGATGGTCTCCTCCATCACATCGGTAGTCAGCCTCGTATTATACATGGATGTCCTTACAACCTCTGAGTCGAGCTGCTGTCCAAACTTCTTCATGAGAAAGCCGTTGAAGATGTCTCCGGTGGCATCAAGATCCGCACTTGCCAGATCGGCTGCAGCCTCGTGTGCGGCAAGCCACGATCCTATTATTTCGGGGTTCTGGTGCGCATAATCCGTATTGACAATAAGAAGAACCGTGGCAAACTCCCCCCCAGGCCACAGATCTTCTTCATGAAAGAGCCGCGTGCCGTTGTGTTCTCTCTCCAGCATGGTGGCCCACGGTTCAGGTACCCAAGCGCCGTCGATCTCCCCCTTGACAAACAGTGTGACTATGTCGGGGTTTGGTATGTTGTATATTGTGACGCTGCCCCCCAGTTCGGCAGGCCGCAGCCCCCTCTCGGAGATATAGTGACGCAACGAGACATCTTGGGTGTTTCCGATCTGTGGGGCTGCAATCCGCTTGCCTGCAAAGTCAAAATCGTCAGAAGCCGAATCTGGATGCATCACAAAGCTGGTCCCCCCGCTTGCGGCGCCCGACAGTATCTTTATCTCTCCATTCTCAGAGTTCAAAAACGCGTTTATCGCAGGTCCCGGACCCACGTATGCCAAGTCTATCGAGCCGGCAAACATGGACTCTACTGTCTGCGGGCCGCTGTCAAACAGGAGGTGCTCCACCCTCACGTCCGGCAGGTGCTCGTCAAATATTCCCATCTCAAGACCTACTATTGGAACTGCGTGACCCACTGCAGGAAAGCTTGCAAACCTGATGCTCGATTCAGATGACTCTGCATAATCTTCATTGTTGGCATAAAACACCACCATTGCCACGATTGCGGTCACGCTGCCGACTCCAGTCACGACCGCCCAGCCAGCTTTCACAAAACAGCATTATGAACAGTCGTTAAATAATTGATTGTAATTTAGCTCAAGCTATTGGCTTTGGGCCACAACACAACCCTGTTCTGGACGTAAACAACACGAACAAAGAAAGTAAAAAGGGACGCTATTGGCTTTGGGCCACAACACAACCCTGTTCTGGTGCGGAGCGCGGCGGAGTGCAAAACTGTGTACAGAAATAGACAATTGGGCCCTGTGCATTCTTGCCACGGTTCTCTCCAAAACACGAGTGATAGATAGAGGTCCTTCTAGAATACGAGCTTCTGCCAACCTCAGATAACGATTTTGTCAAAAATATGGCAGATCTTAATCCACAACACAATCTCGGCGTAAACAATCTGTCTAATTTGTGCCTAGGATCAGATTTGTGTATGGAAGGCCCAGACAGATACTGGGCGCTGATAAAGTGGGTAACCCCCTACGAACTAAGATTATACGAGACTAGCCAGCACTTGTATTCTGGAGAGAACCTGTAGATGTACATGGATATGAAGAACAGAATAATCCGAAACAGATGATTGCGGTTTAACGTCTTGGGCCTGACCTGCTCAAGATTCTTGTAGCCTGTCTCTATGTTCCACCTTTTGCGGTACTCTTCGGGTAGGTTCTCCTCCTCTTCTTGCG
>RKRU01000067.1 GCA_007571225.1 Nitrosopumilaceae archaeon
CGTGAAGAGGGTCTTCATAAATGGATATGGTTCTATAGGCAGCAGGATTGCATCATTTCTTATGGATGATCCAGAGATAAAGATAGTCGGGGTGGGCAAGCAATCTGCCGATTCAAAGGTTGGGCAAGCAGTAGAAAAGGGACTCAATGTGTATGTCCCCGAATCCCAAGTAGAAAAATTTGCAGGCAGTCAGATAAGCGGCACGATAGAGTCGGCGCTAGACGATGCCGACATCGTAATTGACGCATCACCCGGAGGCTGCGGATACCAGAACAAGGTAGGTCTCTATGAACCGCGCGATATTACGGCCATATATCAGGGGGGAGAGTCGATTGTGGGACCAGAGGCCGTATCTGATATCCTCTTCAACTCTAGAACCAACTACGACGAGGCCATCTCTGCTAGGCACGTGATGCAAGGCAGCTGCAACGTCACCGGAATGGGCAGGATACTGGCTCCACTGCGTGCCGCATATCACAACTCCATAAGGCGTATTGACGTGACGCTGGTGCGCAGATGGGCCGACTTAGAGCAGACCAACAAGAGCGTTCCTGACACCATCGAGATGACCGAATCACCACATCACGGCCAAGACGTAAAGGCGTCACTGGACGGGGGGGAGGATGCCCCGTTGTACGTGAGGGCAATCAAGGTGCCCACACGGCAGATGCACCTGCATATAATGGATGTGCGCTTCTCAGGTGAGGCTCCATCACAGTCAGATATTCACCGCATGCTGAGTGCCGAAGCAGGAGTCGCCGTACTGTGGACTGCAAAAGGCACCGCCCAGATAAGGGAGTGTGCCAGAAACATGGGGTTCAGCTTTGTCGACACCAACCTCGTACACGTACATGCAAACATGACCTCCTCTGTAGGCGATACACTTCAGCTGATGTACTCTGATGACCAGACCGGAATCGTAATTCCAGAAAACCACATGCTTTTGCAGGCGATGACTATGGGCCGTCCATACGAGCAAGCTGCATTACACACAGAGTCCGTCTTTCACATGGCCCAAAAAAAGCAGATACTGCAAGAGACCTTTGCCCGCAGGGACTAGTCCTGCTCTGGAGGCCTATCGTCTGTGACATACTCTATTCTTATCTTTCTTGGTATGTTCTTTGCAACCTCTTCTACTGTAATATGCAACCCCTCAACATCTAGTGCATCGCCCTCACTTGGGATGTCTTGGAGGCGTTCGTGTAGCAGTCCGTTCAGCGATGCATAGTTGTCTCCCTTGGGAACACGTGTGTTGAAGATGCCGTTCAGTATATCTATCTCAATGTCGCCGTTTGTAACTATAACGTTGTCGCCGAGCCGCACGTATGTCGCCTGACGCGCCTTGTCAGTCTCATCTTCAATTTCACCCACAATCTCCTCTACTAGGTCCTCTAGCGTAACCAGCCCTTCGACACCGCCGTGCTCGTCTACAACTATTGCCATGTGTGTCTTTTTGTTCTTCATCTCACGCAGGAGTGTACTTATCATCTTCTCCTGCGATGCAAATACGGGCTCCCTGGCTATCTTGGCCAGCTGTACCATCTTGTTGTCGTGTTCAAGCTCCTTCAATACGTCCCTGACGTGTACAAATCCTACTATGTCGTCTGCAGATGTCCCGACTAGCGGGATGCGCGAGTGTCCGCTCTTGTTTATCTCGGGCAGCGCTTCAAAGAGCATCATACGGGCGTTTAGGGTAAACATTCTGGTCCGGGGCGTCATTACTGAGCGTATCACGGTATCATCAAAGCGCAGGGCCCCGTGGAGCATCTCCATCTCTTCCTTTTCGAGCGCCTTCTCCTGCATGCCCTGCTCTATCACGCCCCTTATCTCCTCTTCTGTGATGGGCGGGGGGGCATAACTGCTACCTGTCAGCCTGACCACCCTCTTTGTGATGGCCTCAAAGAACTTTACAACTGGATAGAATGCATAGCTGAACGCCAAGAGTACCGGCGCATAACGCAGGGCTATCTTGGTTGCGTTTGCATTACAGTACGTCTTTGGTGTGATCTCGCCGAATATCAGAATCAGAAATGTCATTATCCCTATTGCAATTCCAAGCCCTCCGTCTCCGAATATGCGGATTGCCACGTTGGTGGCCAGGGCAGATGCGCCCACATTTACTAGATTGTTGCCGAGGTTCACACTCGACATCATCCATCCGGGGTTTGACTTTAGTCGGTGCAGCGCCTTTGCACCCTTGCGCTTCTCTACAAGCATTTGATCTACAATGGATTTTCTCACCCCCACTAGCGCCACCTCAAGCCCGCTGAAGAATCCCGAGAGTCCAAGTAGTATGGCAAGGGATACGATCTCGACCCACAGGTCAACCATGGCCGCCATCCCCCGTGAGATATCCTAACATTTGCACGGTGTGGCAGTGACTATAGTTACAACGGTAATGGTAATAGCATCTATAGCAATGGCAGTAATTATAGTAATGGCAGTATAGACTCTTCATTTAGTATGCCAACACCATTCCAACAACACTGCCATGATGATCATCACTCCTTGAGGCAACAACATGCTGTCCATTGACTGCCTGTGGTAGGGCCAAGTGGTGGGTATTGGCCTGAACGCCGGCACACTGTACTCGGTATGTCGATTCCACATTAACAGATTTGGTATAGTCTACTATTATTATAACCATTGCGCTGCGACGGGCGTTATCCAGCTCTTGTCGTCAAAAGACCAAAAGACTTGTTGATCATGAACTTTGTCAGACGGCAAAACTTATTGATCAGATTGTTCTAAGGGGGTCAATGTAACTGTTTACGTTCAGCATAAACGATTTGTCAAATTTGTGCCTAGATTCAGTCACGGGGGACGTAAACAGTTACTCCTGCCAAGCACAAAAAATGAACTTACGGTAAGACTCGGATGCAATCGCCTAGATCCGCGGTAAACAATCTGCCGAACTTGTGCCCTGACTCAGTCATTCTAGTGTGGTGGATGGCCCAAATAGATACTCTTGGGCAGTACAATGTGGGTTTCTCAGCAAGGTTCAAGTACATAAATTCAAGTACATATGATATGATTGTACACATATACACGGAACAATCAGAGTCACGCGCAAATAATATGGTAAACCCTTTAATTATGAAAAATCCAGCGTCACGACATGTCAATGTATATGCCTGGAGCTACCGCAGTAGGCGCCACGTTTGATAGCGGCGTAGTACTAGCCAGCGAAAAGCGCATAGCGTTTGGCAACTTTCTTGTCAGCAAGTCCACAAGAAAGACGTTTCAGATAACGCCAAAGGTGGGCGCAGCCTGTGCTGGACTCGTAGCCGACATGCAGATACTCTCCCTGCAGATATCCGCACTGGCAAAGATACGCAGGATGGAGCTGGGACGCGACGTACCCACAAACACAATAGCAAAGATGATGTCAAATATGATGTACGAGCGGAGGTACTTTCCACTGCTCACCCAGGTTATAGTGGGCGGGGTGGTGGACAAGCCCATAATGTATACGCTTGACCCTCTAGGTTCGGTACTGCCAGACTCGTATGCGGCAGTAGGCACGGGCGCCGAGATGGCGCTCGGAGTCTTGGATCCGCAGTTTGAAGATAAAATGTCCGAGAATGATGCAGTCGATCTTGCACGCAGGGCGGTCAACTCGGCCTCCATGAGGGACTCTGCAAGTGGGGATGGTCTTGACATTATGGTGATAACCAAAGATAGCATTAGGATGCTCTCCGAGCCCGTCGTGGCAGGAACCCCCTAGTCCCGTACCGCCTTTACAGATTCCCAGAATTTATCAGATACATAATGCAGGTTTCGGATCACCTCGCCTTTCTCCATCGATTTGGCCTCTCCACTTGAGACCATCGCCCTTCCTACCGCCAGATACTTGCCGTACCTCTCCTCCTTTATTATGACTATATCTCCCTCCCCAAACTCGGACAGTGCCATTATGCCAGGCCTCATCAAGTTTGCCCCCTTGCACATGAACCGTACCGCACCCATATCCACCACGACCCACGGAAACATTTCGAGGGTTGCAGTCTCGGTAAGAAGTGGCAAGTACTCTCCATTCGTCTTTATCATTCCAATTCCCGCTCCGGTGATTAATCGGGCGCCGTCATCAAGAATGTGCATCTTTAAGTTCTTTATGCGTGGTACCTCGATCTTCCACAGCCGTGATATGGCGTCAAGTATCTCGCTCGTTTCGCTCTTTGAGAGTAGGTTGGATCTCAACTATACATCCCTGCCGACATGCCCTGCCTGATGCACAACAGATCCCTCAGTATGGCGCTTGCAGTTTCCATACCGCCTGCCCCGCGGCCTATTATCGTCTGCGTCCCAGAGTGCTCTGACGTAAACGAGATTGCGTTCAGTGTTCCGTTTACGCACAACGGATCATCCTTTAGAATCTCCACTGGGGCCACGACAAGCTCGCTGTCGTTGTTGTCACACCGGGCTATCATCTTGATTACCGCGTTGTTCTCTGCCGCCCGCTTCACATCGGATGCCGTTATGTCCCTGATTCCAGTACATTTTACGTCCGGCAGTGTAACCTTCATCCCCATCACCCAGTTTGCCAGAATCACCAATTTGGCAGCAGCATCCAAGCCGTCAAGATCAAGCGACTCGTCTGCCTCTACGTATCCCCTTGCCCGGGCATCCTGCAGGGCCGCCTCCGGCGACATTCCAGATGCCATCTCCGACAGTATGTAGTTTGTAGTTCCGTTGAGTATGCCGCTAAACGACGTTATTCGCTCGCCGCTGAGGCTGTTCTTTGCATAATCTAGTATAGGTGTTCCACCACCCACCGTCCCGCTAAACCGAAACATCACCCTGTTGTATGCCGCAATCTCATTGAGGGACGGAAAGGCAAGGGCAAGCGGACCCTTGTTTACGGATACAACATGCATGCCATTCTTCATGGCACCAGTTATGTGCGTCATGCCAGGTTCCGCATCACGGTAGTTGCTAGGCGTGGTCTCAATCAGCACGTCGGCATCGGAGTTCTCCACCATCTCAGTTCTTCTTGTATTTGCGTCCGGCCGGGTGCCAGACTGCCTGCCGCTCTTTGCTGCTGTGAGTGATGCTGCAGCATACGATGCAACGGTTCCAGTCTCCTTCTTTGCGGCAAGCATCCGTCGATAGTCAAGGCCCGATGGATCCGAGGCCGTACCGCCGCTGTCAGATACAGCCACTATCCTAGGCTTTAGTCCGTACTTTGAGTAGAGGTCGTCTGATCGTGATTCAAAAAGTTTTACTAGGTTCTGCCCGACTACCCCGAATCCGCACAGTACTATTCTAATCTTGTGTCACCTGCCCACAAAGCTGTGCCATATACAACCTAGAATCCCGCTTCTATATGCTTGTATATGTTGTTTTATGATTCAGTTTTACATCACTTTACCTACCCTACACATAGATTCAGCGTAACTGTTTACATCCAGCGTAAATGATTTGGCAAATTTGTGCCTAGAATTAGTCATTCAGGCGCAGAGGACGTAAACAGTACCGTTCTACAATCACTCTTGCCTCACCATCTGTCAGTATGCTACTGTCCCTCATCATTCCCAACAGGCCGATCAATCCGGTGAACTTGATGTACAGTTCCACGGCCTTGTGCCTTGCCTTCGCATCATCCAAGATGCAGTATGCGCTGTTTCCAGATTCTTTCAGTTTTTGATATGACAACATAGAGTCACGCTCTCCCAGACCCAGGCCCGGAAAATCCTTCCTGAATTCCTTGATTTCGTCAATCGTATTGTTTTTTATGACATGGATCCTCTTGTCGTCTACATATTTTTTGATCCCGCGCAAGGTGGTCCCGTCCAGTAGTTCGCTTTCCATAACGTGTGACGGAACTGCCAGATCATATCCCAGCCGTTTTATCTTGTCGATTAGTTCCAGATGGGAATTACATACAAAAGTTCAAAGCTGTGCGATAACCCAATTCTTCTGAGAATTTGATGGTGTAAAGGGGGCATGGCATGATATGAGTGGGGTTTGGA
>RKRU01000132.1 GCA_007571225.1 Nitrosopumilaceae archaeon
GTCATACTAGATGTCAACAACGAGGAGGATCAAGCAGGACAGGCAGACATGCCCATAGGCTATATGCCAAACCTTGAAAAGATCACGCTATTGCAGCTTGACGGCATACTTACACCAGAGGAATATGAAGAGTGTGTCCAAGTGGGTATAAATGGTTGCAAACAGGTATACGAACTGCAAAAAAAAGCGTTGAATGAAAAATACTTTGGAAACAGCGTAGCAGGCAGTGGAGGTAGCAAGAGATAATGTCGACTACAATAATAGATTCCCTCAAGAGAACCAAAATGATGGATCTGCTCTCAACTGATAGCCGTATTGACGGCAGACGATTTGACGAGTTTAGGCCGATCTCCATAAAGCCACGCACGATTCCAAAAGCAAACGGTTCTGCCACCGTAAGGATAGGCGATACGGAGGTGGTCTGCGGAGTCAAGATTCAGCCAGACAGGCCGTTTCCAGACACCGGAGACAGGGGCATCTTCATCTGTACCGCAGAACTTTTGCCATTGTCACATCCGTCAGTAGAGACTGGACCACCGGGGCCTGATGTCATAGAACTTGCAAGAGTTGTCGACAGGGGCATACGTGAAAGCCATATGCTAGAGATGGGGAAGATGGTCATACAAGAGAACAAATCCGTAGTGGGCGTATTTGCAGACAATGTCGTAGTTGACTACGACGGAAACCTCTTTGATGCGTGCTCGTTTGCGGCCACTGCAGCACTACTGTCATCCCTAACGCCAAAATGGGAGATGGTAGACGACGCACCCAAGATGGTAGAGGGGCCACCTGAACCACTTCCAATAAACACAATTCCAACATCCGTTACGATGGGCAGGATAGGAGACAGCATCATAGTCGATCCCAATGCAGACGAGTGGGCCTGTCTTGACGCCCGCATAACCATAACCACCAACTCCGACGGCAACATATGTGCTCTACAAAAGGGGGGCCATGACGGACTTGTACTGGATCAGATAAAGGATTGCGGCAAGATGTCGGCCGCCATAGGTGCCAAGATCAGAGAGCAGTTTGTTGCAATACAAAAAGAGTGCCAGCAGGCAACCGAAGAAGACGACAGTACCACAAAAGGGGACGACTAGCAGATGGTAAAGAAGCGAAAGTCCCTAAAGGGACTGGGCGCTCGGTATGGCATAAAGATAAGGAAACAGTACACAAAGGTCCACTTCCAGCTCAAGCAGAAGCGCACCTGTCCCGAATGCGGTTCTGGTTCATTTGGTAGAGACGCTGTTGGGATATGGTCTTGTAAAAAATGTGGATTCAAGATTGCAGGTACCGCCTACAATGTCAAGGTATGATGCCACGATCACCGTGGATGCATCTGAGAAGACACATGCAATATACGAATCAATAAGTGTAGACGAGTCTTTTTATCCAGAAAATCCTGTAAAGAGTAAAATCATCATGGACGACGATGGCCAAATGCTGACAATCAGATCAGAATCTGACAACCTTGCCCACCTGCGCGCAAACCTCAACTCCACCCTTAGGCTGATCCAGGCAGGCAACAATTCAATAGAATCGGTAAAGATATAACAAAGGCCCTAGCATGCAGAGGCATGGCAGCGCGGCCACCACCTTGGCTTCAGGAGCAGATGCAAAAGTACCAAAAGTCAAGACAGGATCTAGATGTGGTTGCCACACAAAAGCAGCACCTAGAAGCAGAGCAGCGCGAGTCTGCTAGGACCCTAGAGGAGCTGCGCAAGGTAAACGACGATGTGGCAGTCTACAGGTTTGTAGGTGAGGTCATGATCCAGACAAAACAGTCAGAGATGATCTCTGAGATTGAAGAGAGAGTCGAGCTTGGTAGGACACGATTGAAGGTGTTGCAAAAGCAGGAGAAGAGGCTTGTCGAATCACTCAAGGAGCAAGAGGCAAAGATTACCGAGATGATGCAGAGGGGGGCCGGGTCGGCCGTCCCACCATCGCGGCAACCGCCACCACCATCATCACCCCAGTAATAGCTGTATAGTGATCCTAGCTGAATTTTATGCATAAAACTGAACTCTTACCACGGCAGCAGTTGTGCGGAGACTAGAGGGGAAAATTGTACCCGGAGCGGGCGCGCAAGACGGTTGTGGGGCCGCGGGCACCGCGGTCTGGTACGGATGCGCGCAGGTTTGTAAATATCGTGTGCAGACTCCCCCACTACCCATTCAGATGTGGTGGACGTAAAGGGTTGCACTGATAAGCATGATATGAATTTATGTATGTAATTCCCCGTTTTTGATTACATGTATGTAATTCCCGCACTACGACAAGCAAACTTTGTAATAGAGTCCATTTGTATGGCACGTTATTGGCCCCTGATTATCCATTGGTTGATATGTTTTCAGGTGCCGGATGTGCATCGCTGGGATTCCAAATGGCGGGCTTTAGGATTGCAGCCGCCCTAGAGATCAACCCACATCGCTGTGCCGTATATGAAAAAAACCTTCGTCTTAGACCCATTCAGATGGATGTGCGCAAAGTAAGCGCCCGCGAGATACTGAAAAATGCCGGGCTTAGAAAGGGCTCAAAGTTCTGTGTTGTAGGATGTCCACCGTGCCAGTCATTTAGCAAACTGTCAGACACGCGAATGGTTGACACCAAAAATGATCCCAGAAGCGGGTTTGTATCAAGGTTTGCAAACCTTGTGGTCGGCATGATGCCTATGGCAATAGTCTTTGAGAATGTGTCTTGGATGGTACGAGGACCCGGAAGAAAATTCTTCGATGAATACCTTGGGATACTGAGGGGGGCAGGATACTACACCATACACAACATCATAAACGCCTCTGACATGGGCGTCCCACAGAACAGGAAGAGGGTGGTCGCAGTCTCGGTAAGAAAAAAGTTCCTTAATGCAGATATGGTAAGACAGTTGGGCCAGTTTCACCAAGCAGCATCAGGGCGCAAAAAGACGGTGCGCGACGCCATCCACGATCTGAGACCGCTGCAGTCAGGGGAAAGGGACGACGACGATCCGTTGCACTTTACTCGGTCGCATACAGAGAGGGTGCTTGAAATGATCACACATGTACCAAAGGACGGCGGCAGCAGGAAGTCGATGCCAGAACGATTGTGGCTTGACTGTCACAAGAGACTGGCAAATGGCGGAGCCGGGACATCTTACGGCAGAATGTGGTGGGACAGGCCGTCGCCCACAATGACACGCAGGTGCACATCCCCCGCCTGTGGCAGGTTCATACATCCAGAACAGGATCGCGGAATCACACTACGCGAGGCAGCAAGACTTCAGACCATCCCAGATACCTTTGACTTTGGAGGGGACACAACAGAAGAGATTCAGGAGATGATCGGGGACGGGGTGCCTGTAGACATGGCAGCGCACATGGGAATGCGCCTGATGCAGATTTTGACAAGCTAGGCCGTCCGTTCAATCCCAATGCGGCATACTCTAATGTAATTTATTCATAAACTATAATAAAACATCAGTCGTTTCTAATACATGACAGATCCGCGCCCTTTGACCATGAAATTTGCCGGCAGAGTAGTAAAGCATCTGGGCCTTCAAATGTATGCGGGACCGGTGCCGGCAATTTCCGAGCTAATATCCAATGCGTGGGACGCCGATGCAGAAAATGTCCATGTCGATATTGATTTTGGGAAAAAGATTTCCCCATCCAGCATAATCAAAGTACGCGACGACGGCCACGGGATGGGATGGGACGACTGCAACTCAAAATATATGATCATTGGAAGGGACGCTAGGACAGAAGAGGGAAGCAAGACAGGGAGAAGATTCGAAAGGAAAAGAATGGCCCGTAAGGGTCTTGGAAAGCTGTCGGGTTTCGGAATTGCCAATATCGTGGAAATCGTCACGGTGAAGAACAAAAAGCGTACACGTTTCGTATTGGATTACGGCGCAATAGAGAAATTAGGGCATGGGGATGACTATAAGATTGAACCCTCCGAAGATGATGTCCAGACCGACGAGGATGACGGAACTGTTGTGATACTTCGAGACCTAAAACTGAAGAACACAATCACCGAAGAAGTCTTTGTCAGACGCATAGCAAGACGGTTTTCTGTCCTGTCCGACAAGTTCAAAATCACTATAAACAACATCCAGTTAAAGAAAGACAATGGTCCATTCCAGATTTATTTCCCAAATCCCCACATGCCTGCGGATAAAGAGAAAATCATAGACAAAAAGGGCGAATATGAAATCCCCGGAGCTGGCAAGATCGTGTTTTGGATCGGATTCACAGAAAAACCAATCCGTCATGCAGAATCTAGGGGAATCTCGGTTCTTGCAAGGGGGAAACTGGTACAGGATCCATGGTTTTTTGATGTATCTGGAGGAACATCTGGACAACACGGCCTGCAATACATGACCGGTGAGGTTGAGGCCGATTTCCTTGACGATGAAACCGACTATGTGACATCAGGCAGAAACAGCATTATGTGGGATATGGAAGTGCCCAGCCTGCTACAGGAGTGGGGAAGGCAAAAAGTCACCACGATGCTGGCAAGGTGGGCAGAGGAACGTGGAAAAATCAAATTATCGCACATCAAGCGCGCCACACAGCACATGGAGAGGATAAAAAAATTCCCCAAAAGGCCGCAAAAGGAATTGACCACGATGGTCAGGAAAATAGCATCGATTGATACCATTGAAGATGACAGGCTAGTCGAGCTGGTCGGCTTGATCATCAATGCGTATGAGAACAAGGAACTTGTCCACATGATCAACGAAGTCTCCTCCCTGTCATCTGACGCGCAGGCCAAACTGTTTGACATCCTACAGGAATTCAAGGTACTTGAATCCGTATCACTTGCACAGATTGTAAAATCACGCATCAAGATAATAGAGAAATTCGAAGAACTGATTGATGCGGGAGTACGCGAGAAACCAGACATGCAAAACCATCTGCGAGATTATCCATGGCTGATAAGTCCCGAATACACGAGCCTGTCTCACGAAAAGCGATTAGAAACAATTCTTCGTGAAAAATTCCATACCGGGGCAGTTGGAAGTGCCAAAAACAAAAGGATTGATTTTTTCTGTCTAGGCGACCTTGGCAGAGCGTTTGTCATTGAAGTTAAGCGTCCGAAGACAAAAGTTGGAACTGATGAAATTCGTCAACTGGCAAATTATGTGGACTTTCTCAGACAGAACAACAGAAAGATCTCCGACCCGAAGAACAAAAAAATATTCTTTGGATACTTGGTCGGTTCTGAATACTCGGATGATGCAGAGTATGAAATACAGAGAATGGAGAAAGACGGAATATACACAAAAACATGGGATGACCTACTTGATGCTGCAAGGAGATCCCATAAGGATTATTTTGATACGATGAGGAAGAATGTGCCCGAAGGGGATCCAAGACTAGAAGATTTTGACAACATGAAGTAAATTGTACCCATGCTGGAATCACAACATGCCACCGAATCCAGTTCTAGGTTTTGTGGGCAAATAGTGAGTAGCAGCCGTTTAAGTCAATGGATCTGTTGCATAATAATACACATGTTGAATTTTACGGGAATTACATACATGCATTCAAAAACGGGGAATTATATATATAAATTCATATCGTGCTTATCAGTGCAACCCTTTACGTCCACCACATCTGAATGACCGATTCAACAGTTACTTGTCAGTGACGATCGGTACAAGTAAAATGTATATGATCAGTACATTTAAATAATAGTCCAATTTGGACTATAATATGCGTGCTTTAAGCAAAAGCGATAAGAAGGGACTCCCCTGAAGAAGATAATCGAGATGTTTCCAGACGAGGAGACATCAATGACATGGTTTGAAGCCAACCTTTGGGAGGACGGACGCAAATGTCCTAGGTGCGGCTGCAGGCGTACGACTGAGACTGGCGCAACACAGTCAATGCCGTACTATTGTCGCGGCTGCCACCGAAGGTTTAG
>RKRU01000027.1 GCA_007571225.1 Nitrosopumilaceae archaeon
CCACCACTACCAGAACCAGAACCATGATCTGGCCCTGTACTCACAGTACCAGAAGACGACCTCGACTTCTCGACTTCAGGGCGTGCGTTAGTGGATGCATCATCTCCTGCAGCGTCTCCCTTTCCTATAACTACGTCAAACACCGAATATGCTCCAGTAAATATGTCAGCAACCACAATCCACACAGATGGCATCTGACCGATCCTGTCTGGAAGGGGGTTCTCGTCGGAACCCAGTAGCTCGACAAACATGCCATCTGTCACACGTAGATGAAACCTGTCGCTCCACAACCGAGAAAATTTGTCCTGCTTAACATCTGCCTCAGACGGCCTCACATCCGTAATCGATATGCTGACTTCGTAGACACCGGATTTCTTCGACGGCGCCCTACCACTTACCTTTATCTGCGGTTGAAGTGACATGAGTATGGTATTTGTTTCAAGTATTTTAGGTAACTGATATGTAATGAGACCACATGTATGATGTCGTAACTGTTTACGTCTCCCACGCCCAAATGACTGATTCTAGGCACAAATTTGGCAAATTGTTTATGCTGGATGTAAACATACCTAAAAGATACAGTAAACTGTTCACGACTGAAGATTACCTTCACCACCGTCACCACCACCACCATCATCACATCGCCGTCATCATCATCTGAATACAGTATTTCGTCACACCGCCCACCGGCATCCACCGGCCGTAGTAAACAAAGTAAACATTTGCTCTTACCGGCCTGCATCAGAAGCCACAAAATGGGTTTTCTGATTGTTAATTTTTATCTCTCACTACGGAAACATCAATTAGGTTTCATCGTTCCAAAAACAAGCCCGTCAGTGTGGCCCATATTACAGGGCTAGCTGGTAAGTGAGAGCTCTATGTAGACATCGTCTGGGATCTTGAGCCGCATGAGCTGCTTGATTGCCTTGTCGTCGGCATTGATGTTGATTATTCGGCGGTGCATCCTCATCTCCCACTTTTCGTACGTCTCAGTACCGTTGCCACAGGGGGACTTGCGCGTGGCAACATGCAACCGCTTGACCGGAAGCGGGGTGGGGCCCTTTACGCGGACGCCGGTCTTTTTGATTCCCATAATCTCATTACAGACAATGTCAAGCTTTGGAAGGCTTGTAGAAGTCAGCTTTACGCGGGCAGTCTGTGTCATCAGAATCGCCTACGGCGTATATGTCTCAGTTATCTCTTTTACAATTCCTGCTGCGATAGTAGCACCCATGTCGCGGAGGGCGAATCTTCCCATCTCGGGGAACTCTTTGAATGTCTCGATGCATGTGGGTCTAACAGGCCTTATCTTTACCATTGCAGAGTCTCCAACCTTTAGGAACTTTGGATTCTCCTCCTCCACCGCACCGGTTGCGGGGTTTATCTTTTGAAGGAACTCCGTTACGGTGGCCGCCACTTGTGATGTGTGGGCATGCATTACGGGAGTGTAGCCTGGCGCTATGGCAGTGGGATGGTGTATTACTATAATCTGGGCTTTGAACTCCTTTGCCACTATGGGTGGCGCGTCAGGCGTGCCGAGCACATCACCACGCTTGATGTCCTTTTTGTCTACACCCCTCAGGTTAAAGCCGATATTGTCTCCTGCCTCTGCAGACGGCATCTCAGTGTGGTGCGTCTCAATGGACTTTATCTCACCAAGGGATCCCGAAGGCATTACGATGATCTTTTGTGCAGTCTTCATTGTGCCGGTCTCAACTCTTCCCACCGGAACGGTGCCTACGCCGGTAATTGTATAGACATCCTGGATTGGAACACGAAGGGGTTTCCCTACCGGTTTTTCGGCTATTGTAAAGTCGTCAAATGCCTCCAAAAGGGTCTTGCCCTTGTACCACGGCATCTTCTCAGATCTCTTTACCAAGTTGTCGCCCTTCCATCCAGAGACAGGAATGAACGGAACCTTGTCGAGCTTGTATCCGACTGACCTTACCAGCTTCTCACCCTTCTCCTTGGCTGCCTTGTATGCCGCCTCAGAATAGTTGCTGTCATCCATCTTGTTTACTGCAACAATAAGTTGACTCACGCCAAGCGTCTTTAGTAGAAATGCGTGCTCGCGTGCCTGACCGCCTGCTGCAACTGCAGTATCAGTCTCACCCTCCTTTGCAGAGAGTACCAGTATTGCCGCATCCGCTTCTGATGCGCCGGTAATCATGTTCTTGATAAAGTCCCTGTGTCCCGGAGCGTCAATCAGGGTAAAGAAGTACTTTGGCGTTTCAAACTTTTGAAATGCAAGATCAATTGTAATGCCGCGCTCCCTCTCGTCCTTTATGTTGTCCATAACCCACGCATACTTGAAGGTGTCACCCTTGCCAGTCTTTTCAGACTCGGCCGCGTGTGCTGCAATGGTGCGCTCATCTACCACACCGAGGTCCATCAGAAAGTGTCCCATGGTAGTCGACTTTCCGTTGTCGATGTGTCCTGTTACAATCAGGTTCAGGTGTGGTTTTTCAGCCATTCTGATCTGCCTCAATCTCAGGTCTTTATTACTGTTATGGTGAAAATGGCACAAAATGGCGTTATCCGGTATTTTTACCACCAAAGGATCGGTGTTATTCAGCCGTAGCTGTTTGCGTCCAATCGGCCCCTTTTTCTTGGATTGTGTGACTTTTCTGTATGATACAAAATTACTACAAAAAAAAGGACTCTAGTTATGTGGGGTTTTGATCGTGTTTGAGCGCATGCGACAAGGCTGCCGGATCCATATTAGGTCAGGCGAATCTATTTCATGGATGCCATACATGTATGACTGTCAGACAGAGACGGTGCCGGCCTGCACAAAGTCTAGATCTGGTTCAGACATCGGTACAGAGTCTGGTGCATAAAGTCTGCCACACGTATGGTACACGTACATGATGCACGTACCAGATTGCAGCTAGGCCCCTAACGCACCGGTCAATAGCATACCTGATGCCGGCAGACCCGTGCAGGGCAGGGGAAACCATGTCCAGACACGCTCCAAGATTCCACGGTATGGAAAAAATTAATCAAACTCCACCATCATGGTGGAATTGTCCACAATGTGGGGAACAAACACAATCTGTACAACCCGGCCCCCGTATTGATCACTAGATGTCGATATTGTCTTGGACTGCCCGTCTTCAAGCCAAATGGACTCTTCGTTCATACATTACCATTACAAAAATCCAATAAAAACTTTCGCTCTTATGTTGAATTTTGTGGGTGGGCATTTTCTCTCCAAATCGCATATTCTGATGTACTTAAGATGACATTATCCCGGGTGTGAGACTGTTGTATGTATCTGCGACAGGGTGACAGGCCTGTTTAGTTTCCATTAACACCACCAACCCACAAGGCTTATTTGGAAACAGTATCTATTAAAGTTGGGCTCTCAATCCGTAGTGTTATCAATCACACTACATCTTTTAATTTCGCTCTTTATCGGCTAGATGGAAAGGTGCTCTCCAAAATACGTGACCTAGTGGCTAGTCTCAGATAATACCCGGCTAATGGTAGATGCATTTAGTCAATTGTCTATCTTCTAGGCGTAATATGCCAAAAAACAGACAAAAACCAATGAGGCACTACGCACATTACAGGCGGCACCTACAGGCTCAACGCCAAAAGGATAAACGAGTCTGAGACCCTCTGACACTTGTCGGCCATCTCCTCTATGCCCTCGATGACATCCTTCATAAGCATCATCTCCTTTGTGTCTGCAATCTCGACTAGCACCTTGATTGTTGCCTGCCTATACTTTATGTCGATCTCACGCTCTATCGTCTGCGTCTCTTGAGCAAGTTCTATTGCACTTGCAGTGTTTGTAGTAAGGCTGCGTATGATCTCGTTCAGCTTGTAGACCTCGTCTACTACCAGCTCAATAAGCGACGTGATATCCTTGTCAAGCTTTGCATTCTTTAGCGTAGCCGGCTTTACGTTTGAGAGTTTAAACGAGATGCCTGTAATATAGCCTGCAATCTCATCCATCGTATATGCAGTATTCAGCAGGTTCTCCCTGTTCATTATAAGTCCGCCGACATCTGCCACCTCGCGCGTGATCTTTCGGCGCAGGTTCTCCACCTCCTCCTCGATCGAGGAGATCTGCTCTAGCGCGTCTCGGATTCCGGCCCTGTCCCTCTCCATCATCAGGTTTGGGAGTGTAGCCAGCTCGCGTGCGGCGTTTAGTATACGGTTTATCTCGTCTTGCAGTACAGCAATGGCCTTGCGCTTTGCCTGTACCTCCAGTTCACCACTGTACAACAAAGGTCACAAACCTTTTGGTAATTTAAATCCTATAAAATTCGCCGCCACCGACAGTCCAGACTATATGGTCTTCTTTTTCTGCCCGTTGTACAGAGCGACAACCTCCTGTACGGTAGATGCATCCTCAGCAGACTTGTCATCCCGCATCCTGCCCGTATACTTTGGAAACCGGAGCGCCAGCCCCGCATCCTTTTTGATGATATTCCACGCGGTCTTGTGTATGGGGCTCTGAGTTATCTCAGATGCCACCACCTCAATTACGAGCTCGGGCTGAAACCAGACATCGGCCTTCATCTCGCTTACTATCCGGGAGTTACGTTGTATCGTAACCCTGGGATGAAGCAACTGATACAGTCGATCAAGGCTCTCGTCGGTAAATCCCGTTCCGACCTTGCACAGACTTGTAAACTTGTCCTGCTCGTCGTCGTATGCTGCAAGCAACAGCGCGCCATACATTCCGGTCCTTCTGCCCCTGCCAAAGAAGCCGCCCACCACGACAAGATCTAGACTGTCGCCGAGCTCGTTTCTGTACTCCCGTTTAAGCTTCAGCCAGTAGCTTCCCCGCGACCCTGCTTGGTATCTACTGTCTGGCATCTTCAGCATGAGTCCCTCGCTTCCGGCATCGATCCCACTCTCCATAAACTCGATCATCTCCGACGACTGCCTTATTACGGTCATGGGGATGCAACGATAGTTATTGTTGTCGTTGTTTGCCAGTATGGTCTCTTCTAGCATCTTGCGCCGCTCCACATAAGGACAGTCCATGAGGCTCCTGCCGTTGCGGTACAGTATATCAAAAAAGTTGACTGCAATGGGATATTTTGTGACCGCCTGCTCTATACCGTGCTTGCGCCTCCGGTGCATCAGATCCTGAAATGGAAGAAACTCTCCTGTTTCTTCATTTATTGCGACTGCCTCTGCCTCAAGTATTGCATCATCAGCATCTATAACGCCAGGCACGTTGGCTACAATATCCGGATAGTGTGATGATATGTTCTCTAGTCTGCGCGAGAATATCCTTACAACCCCGTCTTTTGTATGGACCTGCACGCGCTCACCATCCAGCTTGTACTCTGCTACAAGCCCGGATCCCATCTTTGTCATCGCCTCCTCCTCGCTCCGGACACGCTCGGCAAGCATGGGCCTTATAGGCTTGAACGGTTCGGCGTCAAACTTGGCGGCCTGCAGTATCTCTCCTCCTTCTCCTCTCCATGTAGCAACTGCCTCTGCTACTGCACCAAGATCGCTTGTGACGTTGTAGGCTGCCTCTATTGCGGTCCTGTTCTTCTTATCACCAGTATACGCAACTGCCAGCGCATCCATTATGGTGTTCTCGGCCACTCCAAATCTTAACTTGCCCAACAAAATCTTTAGTATGTAGCCTGCCTCCCGGGGCTGCGCGTCGTTGAGTAGACTAGATATGTATCTAGTCTTTAGATCCTGCGAGCGCGAACCCTCAAGCCCTGCTATCTTGAGAAGCGTATCGTATACGCGCTCTACTGTAATGGCCTCTGCCATAAACGTAGTCTGCGTCTTCTGGC
>RKRU01000078.1 GCA_007571225.1 Nitrosopumilaceae archaeon
CATTCCGGCGTAAGGGGGAATTATATACGTAAAGTCACACCATGCCTGCCAGCGTAGCCCTTTGCCCCATACTGAATGACCGATTCTAGACACAAATTTGGCAAATTGTTTACGCTGGACGTAAACAGTTACGTCAAGGCATCTTACTTGAATTCTCAAGTCCAAGACGACTTTACGCGACAGACTCTAACCTGTTACGCCGGCGGGCCTGAATACTTTATAATCGGCCCGCAGAAAAACACGGTCATGATTCTCATAAAGATGGGCGGCTCCATAATAACTGACAAGACTCAGCCCCTCACGCCTAGAAAACAGGATATTGAGAGGCTTGCCGGGGCAATATCTGAGATGGAGGAGCCTGTCATAGTGGTGCACGGCGGCGGCTCGTTTGGCCACTACTGGTCCGTCCGATACGACATGCATACTGAGGCGCGCGACTATGACACTACGGGGGTGGCCACCGTAAAGAATTCTATGGTACGGCTCAACCTGATTGTACTTGAGGCCTTGCTAAAGGAGGGCAACAAGCCCTACGTGGTTTCGCCGTCTGGATTCATGGCAGGGCCAAATCCGATAGAATCCCGAGTCGAAGAGCTGGCCCGCATTGCGGGATCCGGGATGATCCCGGTCACATATGGGGATGCTCTGTGGTATGGCGGAGAGGAGGATAAAGGTGCAAGAACGTACATCCTCTCAGGAGACAAGATAATGACTCACCTTGCGGGCATACTGCGGCCTAGACTCTGTATATTCGCACTCTCAGAAGACGGCCTGTACAGGGACATGAAATCAAGGACCCTTGTAGATGTGGTGTCAACACGGGCAGATACGCCGCCTGTGGCACTGCAGGCAGAGTCCACTACCCAAGATCCGTTTTGTGGCCCTGACGGACGCATGGACGTTACGGGGGGCATGGCCAGGAAGGTCGGAGAGGCGACTGCGATATCGTGTATGGGCATAGATGTGGCCTTTGTAAACGGCAGGTATACAGAAAGACTACTCGGGGCGGCATCCGGGGAGGCGTTTCTGGGCACGTTGTTTGAGGGAGTTGGACTTAAAGAAAAATAAGGCCTATGTGAAAACCAGAATTGTTAGGATGGAAGCATCAGAAGAGTACGTAATTTTGGTAGATGAGAACGACAACCCAATAGGAACAGAAGAGAAGGTGAGGTGCCACCTGCCAGACGGCCTGTTGCACAGGGCCTTTACTGCGCTGCTCTTCGAAGAGGATACAAGGAGATTGATACTGGGAAGGCGTGCGCCAAGCAAGATGCTGTGGCCCGGATGTTGGGATGGCACGTTTGCAAGCCATCCGCGCGAGTCTGAGACATACGTATCCTCGTGCGAGAGGAGGATGCCTGAGGAGCTCGGAACCACGACCAGCTTTGATTATATATTCAAGTTCGAGTACCACGTACCATACAAGGAGATCGGTTCTGAAAACGAGATATGCGGTACCCTTGCAGGCACCGTGCCGGACGTGACAGCACTGAGCCCGACAAGAGGGGAGATCGATTTTGTGGAGGCGGTGACTGCTGGCGAGCTTGCAGACGACCTTGTAGATAACCCCATGTCGTACTGTCCGTGGCTGCTAGTAGCCCTGTACATGCTTGACCTGCCTGATCCCGCCGCACAGAGGCACTGTGGACCCGTGCTAGACGCGTGGGGCGACGGGAGCATGCGCGGCGTACTGCTAGAAGCCATCGAACAGCACATGCCGAGGAGCGCATGGAGGCTGATCCCCCAGTGACGGATACGGCTGTAGGCGACAGCATCGATGTTGAGGCAGTCAGGATAACTCGACATCTTGCCTGCCGCGTGAAGGGATCCCCGCCGGAACTCTATGCAGCCGCACGGCACTTGATAGAGAACGGGGGAAAGAGGCTCAGGCCGTACATGATGCTCAGAAGCTGCCAGATACTAGGCGGCAGCATGAACGCCACGCACAAGGCGGTATCTGCAATAGAGATGATTCATAACTTTTCACTCGTACACGACGACATAATGGACAACGACGAGCTGAGGCACGGTGTGCCCACCGTACACAAAAAATACGGGACGCCGGTCGCAATACTGGCAGGTGACGTGCTCTTCTCCAAGGCGTACCAAGTTCTCACGGCAGTACGGGAGCGCGAGCTGCTGCCTGACTTGGTAACAAAACTGGCCGATGTCTGTGTTGACATATGCGAGGGACAGATGCTTGACATACAGATGGCACAAGAAGAAAGAATTCCAACGCAGGAGGAGTACATTACAATGATTAGAAAAAAGACGGCCGCGCTCTTTGAGGCGTCGTGTGCGATGGGGGCCATATGTGCTAGAACCGGCAACAAATCTGACGTAAGATACCTGTCCCTATTCGGACGGCACCTAGGAGTTGCATTTCAGATTACAGATGACCTTATTGGAGTTGCAGGCGATCCGGCCAAGACAAAAAAGCCTGTGGGCAACGACATCAAAGAGGGGAAAAAGTCACTGCCCATACTAATGGCCCTCAAGGAGTCGGCGGGAACGAAACACCACGAGCCGATAACTGCGGCGTTTGGCAATCCCGACATCTCAAGGCAGGGGCTAGACGGGGCAGTTGAGTCCATACGGGCACTGGGAATAGAGGAGACAGTTAGCAGCATAGCGTGTGGATATGCAGACAAGGCCAAGCGCTGCATAGCGGCGTATCCGGACAGCCGTGCAAAGGACGAATTGATGTCGTTGCTTGGATTTGTAGTAAAGAGGGACAACTGACTGGCGACGGCAGTAGCAGCAGTTGTAGACTGACATGGATGGTACAGACAAACCCACACAGGATGCAGAGGCGACCGGCCGGGAGATCTACGCGCTGGCGCTCAGAAACGCAGTCGCCTACAAAGGTAGGACACAGAACAAGACTGTATTAGGCCGGCTGCTTGGGGCAAGGCCTGACCTCCGCAATTCCATACCCGAGATATCTAGGATGGTCTCACAGACGGTGGCAGAGGTAAACTCTATGACACTAGAGCAGCAGAGGGAGGCGCTTGCAGCCATGGGGGACGGCGCGGGTGGTGGGCCTGAAGGGCATGAATCATCCCCACAATCACCATCATCACCCCCACAATCGCCGCAGCAGCAGGCGCCGCATCTACCACCACTGAAGAATGCAGATGGTTCTGAGCCTGCCACCGTCACGACAAGGTTCCCTCCAGAACCAAACGGCTACCCGCACATAGGCCACGCAAAGGCAGTCATAATAAACTCCGAGTATGCCCGCATGTACGGTGGCAGGTGCATACTACGTATAGATGATACAAACCCTGAAGCCGAGAGGATGGAGTACCATGCGGCGATAAATGTTGGACTGGAGTGGCTTGGCATTAAATTTGATCAGGTGAAGAGTACGTCAGACGACATGGAGCTGCTGTACAAAAAGGGCGATGAGCTCATGCAGGCGGGCATGGCTTACGTATGCATGTGCAAGAAGGAGAAGATAAGCTCAGATAGGAGGGAGCGCAGGGCGTGCAAATGCAACAGGATGGACGACGTAGACGAACACTACAAGCGATGGTCCAAGATGCACAAGAGAAAGTTCAAGCCCGGTGAGGCGATCATGCGTTTCCGGGGCGATATGGCAGCAGACAACGCCGTAATGAGGGATCCGGTGCTCTTCAGGGTCATAGATACGAGACACTATACCAAGGACACGCGCTACGTGGTCTGGCCCAGCTATGACATGGCAGTTGCAATAGAGGATAGCGCAGATGGTGTCACGCACGCATTCCGCTCAAAGGAGTTTGAGGCAAGGGCGGAACTCATCGGCGCGATACTTGACGCGCTCGGCATGCGAAAACCCGTACAGGGGTTCTTCTCCCGGTTGGAGTTTGACGGCATGCCCACATCCAAGAGGGTGATAAGGCCGCTCATGGAGGATGGCAAGATAACCGGATACGATGATCCCAGAATACCTACCCTAGGAGGCCTGAAGAGGAGGGGTATAACGCCGGAGGCCATCCGAAGATTCATACTGTCGCTTGGCCTGACAAAGGCCAATACGGTGGCGCCCTTTGAGACGTTAGAATCATTCAACCGGAGCATAATAGATGGTACAAGTACAAGACTCTTTATGGTAAGGGATGCTAGGCGCATCGTAGTATCGGGACTGCCTAGTACGCTTGCCCATACCATCACACTGCCAAATCATCCTATGATCGAGGAGATGGGTAGGAGGAGTGTTGCAACCGGCGGCGGCACCATGTACATACCAGGCAGTGATGCCGCGCTGATACGCCGCGGGACGCTTGTCCGGCTGCTCGGACTAGCCTTAGTATTTGTGACCGACGCGGACACTCGTGGAGAGGGCGACGATACCATACGCGCCGAGTTCGTGCAGTCCCTAGATGAACCGCTTACAGAGGATGTCAGGCGGAGATGCCATTCTAGATGGATGAAGGGCGAACCGGGTGCCGTGGACGCATCGGATTATGCTACAGCTGTGGGAGGGAGGCCTGCAGAAGACAGAGTGCTCAAGATGCAGTGGGTCTCGTGCGATGCGGCGTATGGTGTCAGGCTAGTCATCCCAAAGAAACCGTTCTCTGGTGATACGTTTGATGAGGAGAGCTGGGAGGAGACAGAGGTTTATACGGAGCCGTATTACGCGGAGCTGAAGGAGGGTACAGCGATCCAGTTTGTCCGGTTTGGCTATTGCAGGAAGGATTCCCAGACGAGGGTGATCTTTACGCACCACTGAAATGAAGATTGCACGACTGATGCCCCTAAAGGCACAAGGCAGCAAGCGCCGGCGCGAGACGTATGGCTTGATAGGGGATGACGGCATGCTGGCATCTAGAGACGAGATTGCATATGCAACCGGAGTCCCGGTTCCGCGCCACATACAGGAGTTTCTGTTTGATGGATGGTACGACGAGATCCAGAACAAGGAACTTGTATACCACGAATCTCTAGATGACTTTGAACTTTTGTCTCCACTACCGAGTCCGAGTAAGGTTATCTGTTTGGCATTCAACTATGAGGATCATGCACAAGAGCAGGGACTGGTGGCGCCAAGCGATCCCGCCCTTGTAATCAAGCCCCGTACTGCAATAACTGGTACCAAGACCGAGATACCGTGTCCGGATTTTGTAAGGGAGCTTGATTATGAGGTCGAACTTGCGCTTGTAATCCGGGACAGGTGCAAGAACGTTGCAGCTTCAAGCGCGCCAGATCACGTGTTTGGATATATGGTATTCAACGATCTTTCTGCGCGCGACATACAATTTGCAGACAAGCAGTTCACGCGCGGAAAGGGGTTTGACGGCTTTGCCCCGTGCGGTCCGTGGATAACCACCACGGATGCCGTAGACGATGTTGACAGCTTGCGTCTGACTACACGGATAAACGGGGAGACTAGGCAGGACTCGTCAACTCGGAACATGGTGATAAAGATACCTGAGATAGTCTCAAAGATATCCCAGGTCATGACGCTGGAGCCTGGGGACATCATATCCACGGGAACCCCCGCAGGCGTCATGCTCAACAAGCCTGGAGCGGTGTTTTTAGGCGACGGCGATCTTGTAGAGGTCGAGATAGAGGGACTGGGGGCCGTATCCAACGTGATAAGAAAGGTGCCGGTCTTGCTACAGTGATTCTCAGGGCCACTGGCAATAGGAGGTTGCCTTCACCCCGCAATCATTTAGACTAGGCGTAGTGAAAGCATAAAAGTTCCGTTGCCGTAGTGGAAGAAAAAATTAGCAATCTGTCAGTACTTTTTGACAAGGGGGTACTAGTGCAAAGTCGGATA
>RKRU01000098.1 GCA_007571225.1 Nitrosopumilaceae archaeon
TCATCATGTTCGTCATCGTGGTCCTTGGCCTCATCATGTTCGTCATCGTGGTCCTTGGCCTCATCATGTTCGTCATCGTGGTCCTTGGCCTCATCATGTCCATGTCCATGTCCATGTCCATGAGCTCCCTCAACTGTATCCATTAATTCAACGCCCTCACTTGTATCAACTAAAACACCATCGAAACCTACTTCAGGTAGATCATCCACCCAAGTCTCAAATCCTATTCCATTAATCACTATAACATCAGCTTCACCCATACTCTGAACATCCCTGACTGTCGGTTCCCAGTCATGGGGCGCCGCACCCAGAGGAAGAATCATCTCTGACCTTATCTTATCACCCCCCACATTGGAGACAAACTGCTCTATCGGATAGAACGACGAAAGCACCAAAATCCGCTCACCTGCAGGCTCTTCCATTACATCCTGCTGTTCAAATACATCAGGTTCCGTACTCATATAGACTACAAATATTGCAATTGGAATCACTACTGCGACCGCAATTATGGCATACCTAATAGAGTTCATAAGCAGTCTCAGATAATACTATTAATAAATTTTACCTAAAATTATAATAATAAATAATTAAAAACAATGGAATAATTAATAACACTCTTATGTTGAAGTCTGTGGGGGAGTATTTTCTCAATTCAACATAAGGGCGAACAATTAAAACCCATGGGATAACTAATAAAAATGTAAAATATGCCTATCATCTCCATCTCCCTGAACAACGAAATACTCACCGAGATGGACAGTTATCAAGCAAAGATGGGTTTCTCCGGGCGCTCTGAGATAATCAGAGCCGGAATCAGGGCCCTGATCCTCGATGAAAAGCAGAAAAGCAGGAGGGACTGGAATGGAAACGCGATTCTGCTTGTACTGCATGATGACGACTTTGACAGCATGGCATCTGAGCTGAGTCACGGTTATGAGGACATGATCATAACCAGAACACACAGTAAGATAGAAGAAAAGAGATGTATGGAACTGTTTGTTTTAAAGGGAGACACAAAGAGGATCAGTGACATGGAAAAACGATACCAGACCAACAAGAACATGAATACGGTCAAGATGATCGTATTCTAACTATCGGTCTTTGTGTCAGAAACGACAAGATTTTGCAGGTGGCGCCTCTGGTGCCATGATGCAAAGAATAGTGCAGTGCCAACTGAGACAACCATGACAAGGACGACGGTCGTGCCAAACTCGGGCACCACAAGAATGCCAAACTCGGTCTCTTGTCCGATGCCGCGAATGTTCTCAAACCGGATCGTGGTGGGGCCCGTCTGTTCCTCTTCAAAGGTATATTTGACAAAATGTCCACCTATCTTTGCATTGCCTGATGCCCTGTGCAGCTCCTCCCCGTTCTGTACTATTACAAACGTATACTCCGAATCGCGGAGCGGCTCCCCAGTTCTCCCGTCACGTATCGTAAATACGAATATGGTCTCCACTTCAGGCTGGATTTCAGGAGGATCCCAGGAGAGGTTCACAAGAAACTCCTCGTCTTTTGTATATGCATCCAGTGGAAAACTCACCTCGTCTACGGTTACAAGTTTGAATACCATGTTGCCCGGCAGTGGCTGACCATCCAACTCCTTCTTCATCTCGTTTTTGACAAACCTCAGGTGATCCTGCAACAGCACAAAATGCACTATCCTCTCATCTTCCATTGAGTAGTCATCTACAATTACAGACGATCTGAAGAGTCCTACGCCGTTAACGCTCCCCTCATATCCCGGAGACAGAAACTCTGCAAAGCTCTTTGGGAAATGTACTTCCGCATGCACCACAGGTATATGTGACATCCTCCTCTCACTCCAGTCAAACGGCATCTCAAATACCACCTCGCCAGAATCCGCATCATACTGCAAGGACGATACGCCGTCAAAGTAGGATTTTGTGCCAAACTGCACCTCATCACCATCAGAGTCTTCCTGCACGTATCTTGCAGACTCCTCCACGCTGAGGTCTGCAAAATATGACATCACACCAGTACCCTCCGTATTTGTCAGATCTCCCACTGCAAGTATCGAGATCTCAAAGGTGTACAGGCCGTCAGAACCAAACCCAGGGCTCGTTATTGTGACGGGACCCTCCTCCACAGGCGAATACCAGGCCTCAAGCGGGGATGCCCCCCGCACCCCATCTATCTCAATAACGCTGTCACTGGATGTGGATTCAATATCCAATCTGAGCACACCATCGCCTGCAAAAAAGTTGTCCTGAAATACCGTCTCCCCGGCATGAATCATACCTACTGCAAGAACAACATCCGCTACATTCTCTCCCGTGTCAACATCAATAGCAGTTATGGTAACTCGTTCTGAACCCTCACCCTCAAACTTCTGTGGCATCTCCACATCGACTGCGATCTTCTTGTCATGCACTGGTATAGACTGGATACGGTCAACCCCCAGTCCATGCCCATATGCCAGATTTGCAAATACGTATGGGGGGCCCGCATCAGACGCCGATAAGGCAAACAAAAATGCGGCCAGTCCCACAGACACTGCAACCACGACAGAACCGGTCTTCAGTAGATCCCTTGTTGGTGCGCAGCCGGCTGGGGCGCAACGCATGTTACGCAAACCGCGTATCCGAGTCCTATCTCCACACAGGCCGCACATGAGTTGGGTATTGCGACAGTCCCCCAGTACTGCCATGGCAACGGCGATACAAACGCGGAACTGCATACGAAGCAGTTTAACGTATGCAATATTTACGTATTATACAGCTACCACACACTAAAAACCACTCCTAATCATGCAATCTCCATCAATCTAACTGCGCGCACTAGCAGCTCGTCTACAGTAGTGGCCTCAAGTATGTTCTGTAGATCGGCAGGGACAGAAGATCCCAACGCACACAAACTGTAGACGTACTCTATTGTGGGGGTATCAGTCTGTAGATAAAATTGCTTTAACAGCCCGTCAAGTGCGTGCGGATCCACTACACTGTCAGAAGAACCTGCCTGGGCCTCCACCTTCTTCTTCCACAGAAATACTAGGTTCTCCCAGGCAGGAAGTGATATGTCCCCGTCTATCTCCGAAAGCATCTCCACCTCGGCCCTGATGTACATCGCGCCACCTCCCCCATCCCTCTCGTTAAGATCTACAACTATCTGGTGTCCCTCAACTGAAAGGGGATCATAATTCTCCGGCATTGGAATCGAGGGTTCTATCAGCCTCTTTATGCGAAATGGATTCCGTCCCATCGTATCTATATTTAGATGTAGTCCGTCAAGATCGACATCTTGGCATTTTACGATCTTGGCCATCGTACCAACATCATGCGGCAGATCCCAACCCATCACAGATCTGTCCTCCCTGATCAGGCATACACCAAACAGTCCATCCTTCAACATACAGTCATCCACCAGCTGCTTGTAGCGGGGCTCAAAGATCCGCAATTGTAGCTCCTGTCGTGGAAACAGAACCAGATCTAATGGGAATATTGGTATAGTCTGGATTACAGTCAAGCGGCCACCCTAGATCAATCGCACATATGAACTCGTTCTTTTGTAACTCCCACAACAGGCCACTCCAATAACAAACCACTTCTGCTGCATAAATGATTTACTCAATTTGGGTTGCCTTTGTAACACGCTTGATATGTTTATGCCTTCTCCTTGCAAGATCGGGGTTCTACATCCGGCATTCTGCGTTGTGAGCATCATCACCATGATGTCTCAGCACATCTCCAGTATGCGTCTTGCCACTGCGACCTTTGCCTCCCATCGTCCAATTACGGGACACAGTCTGACGCATGTCTGTTTGGATCCCTCGCGCCCGAACGTCTGATTCCAGACAGCATATCGTCTATACGTCGAATCCAAACGGCTGCACACGTTCTTTTACTTGGGCTAACCTCACTTGGTCGGCGCTTGATTCGGATACGCCAAACCCAAACAGCTACACACATTCTTTTACATCCAGATCAGCCAGGCCGTACATCTTGGTTTAGTATCAGATTAAGCAGGGCCGCGCGCGCATACATGCCATACTCGGCCTGCTTGAAGTACCTAGCATGGGGCGTGTCGTCCACATCAGACGAGATCTCGTCTACGCGTGGCAGTGGATGCATTATGATTGCATCCTTCTTCATCTGGCCTAGCAGGTCCAGCCCCACCACATAACTGCCCTTCACCTTGATATACTCCTCAACATCTGGGAACCTCTCCTTCTGGATTCGGGTCACATACAACACATCAAGCTCGTCTATGTGTTCTGATATGTCCGTAGATTCCGAAAAGTCCAGCCTCTTTTTAATCTCATAGACGGAGTCGGATCTTATCCGCAGTGACTCAGGCGAGATCAGTCTGACATCCACATCATAATTTCCCAGGCCATACAACAAAGAATAGACAGTCCTGCCGTACTTTAGATCGCCGATGATTCCTATCTTCAGGCCGTCTATCCTGCCCTTCTCCCTCCTCAGGGTATAGAGGTCCTGTATAGCCTGCGTCGGGTGTTCCTCCGTTCCGCTGCCTGCATTGATTACGGACTTTGATGACACCTCTGAGGCAAACCTGCTTGAGCCATCTAGTGCATGACGCAGTACAAGTACATCAGAGTATATAGACATCATGCGGACCGTATCTGCAAGGCTCTCCCCCTTGTGGATCGACGAGGACGAAACATCGGATATTCCAAGCGAGCTTCCCCCCATGGACGCGATCGCGGCATCAAAGCTGAGGCGCGTCCTAGTACTGGGCTCATAAAAGAGGGAGCCTAGAACGCGTCCCCGGCACAGGTTCCTGCGCCTCTCAGGCGACAGTTCCATTATCCTGTCCGTGGCCGCAAATATCTGATCAAAATGTGTACGGCTCAGATCCTTTATCGATATTATATCACTGTGATAAAACTCGTTTGTCACTTTCAGTATTATATAGTGGCGCGTATAAAACAGTATGTTGGAGCAGTCGGAGCTGCTAGTAAGAAGGATCAGGGAGGGTACTGTAATAGACCACATAGATGAGGGCATGGGACTCAAGGTACTAGACGCGCTCAGGATAGATGGTAGAGACGGCAGTTTGATTACAATAGCACTCAACGTGCCAAGCGGCAAGTACAAAAAGAAGGATATCATAAAGGTAGAAGACAAGTTTCTAAAGGATGACGACACCAACAAGTTGGCAGTCATCGCCCCAAAGGCCACCATAAACATGATAAAGAACTACCGCCTAGTCGAGAAGCGCAGGGTCTCACTCCCAAGCGAGATCGACAGAATCTTTTTGTGCTCAAACCCCGACTGTATTACAAACAGTACGGAGAGAATAGAGGCCGTAATGGATGTCGTAGATAAAGTGGGAAGGATACTCAAATGCAGATACTGTTCTAGAACACTTGATGTGGACGGTTTAAAGTATAACTAGAAAAAGTTGTAGAGAAAAAATTCCTCAAGTTTATTGTCCCAATATGATGAACATCATGACGATACCATAGATGGCGATCGACTCCACCATGCCCACAAAGATGAATACCTTGGACTGCAAAGCAGGATTCTCGCTTATGACTGCAAGGCCTGCTGCGCCTACCTGTCCCAAGCCGATTCCGGCACCAAAGGCTGCAAGTCCAAAGGCTAGTCCTGCACCGAGGATCTTCATCGAATCGGAGCTTGCAGCAGTTGATTCACCCTCGGCCGCGTATGCAAGACCGGTTGAACCGGCAATAGATATCACCGCTACTGCGAAAAGTGCCAAAACGATTGGTTTCATGTTATTTTGGGCGTCTCAGAAATCCTTATTT
>RKRU01000122.1 GCA_007571225.1 Nitrosopumilaceae archaeon
TACACTATCAAACCAGAATTTCTATGCGCAAGGTAACTTTAGGTCCCTAGTGCCTGAATGTTTGGTTCGGTGCATAACCACGACAAACCGCTTACGCCGTACCTAGACAGTTCGCAAGGATAATTAGTAAGCCACAGGTGATCGTCTCTGTGTTGCTCGTCTCGTTATTAGATGCACGGTCTTGGGAAAGAGAAGAGAAGAACCAGTTGATTATATCGTCTGAAAAATATTCCGCATATGCGGGGCCTTCAATAGTCGGAGCTTCAAGGCGTCTCCGAAACAGTTCGTGTATTCGGCGGCGGCGACGCATATGCGGGGCCTTCAATAGTCGGAGCTTCAAGCTTGTCTGTTGCCGTCTCTGCATTCAACAGCGTAATGCATTCCATTGGGGCATATTGTTACAATCGCAGACAGCATCTTGTACTGCGGCGTGCAGGTGATGCATTACAGTGACCCCGCCCCTTACATACGAGGATGCAGGCGTGGATGTACGGGCCGTAGAACAAAGCCAAGATAGAATGGGCAAAATAATATCCGGCACCCACAAATCCCAAAAACACATCAAGGTCCGGCACGGTTTTGGACATTATGCCGGAATCGTAGAGACTCGGGAAGGTACCGTGCTGGCTACCCATACTGATGGCGTGGGTACAAAGGTAATGATCGCCAACATGATGAAAAAATACGATACTGTGGGAATAGACTGCGTTGCAATGAATGTAAATGACATCATATGTACGGGCGCCACGCCGGTCTCTTTTGTAGACTACATTGCAGCCAATCAGAATGACGAGGCCAAGTTTACCGACATAATGGAAGGGCTTGCACTTGGTGCTAGGAAAGGCGAGGTACCAATCGTTGGTGGAGAGACTGCTATAATGCCAGACTTGTTCAATAATCCAGATTTTGCATTTGATCTTGCTGGAACCGTGGTGGGACTCATACCAGTAGAGATAGATCCCAAGGCCATACTTGGCGGCAACATTGATGTCGGAGACGTCATTGTAGGGGCATACAGCAGCGGACTGCATTCGAATGGATATACGCTTGCACGCAAGGCCCTGCAGGAGTATCCGCTTGAGGATAAGTTGTACCGAGGCGGCCCCACTATAGGCAGCGCACTGCTTGAGCCCACGGAGATATATGTAAAACCAGTACTTGATCTGCTCTCAAACTTTTGCCCTTTGAGGGGCCTCGCGCACATCACGGGAGGTTCGTTTACCAAACTGCTGCGACTAAAGAATATTGGATTTGAGATCGACGATCTGCCTCCGATGCCAAAGATAATGAGTCTTATAATGGAGCAGGGGGTTGCCCTAGATGAAATGTACAAGACGTTTAACATGGGGATAGGCTTTTGCGTTGTGGTGCCAGAAAAGGCGCAAGATGATGTCATACGAACATTTTCCAGACACGACATACGTTCCAAGAGGATTGGATGTATTGTTCCAGAGGCCGGTGTTGTAGTTGGATCTACTAGGATAACTTCTTCCTAGCCGTCTGCTGTCGGCTGGATGCTCGGCCCTAGATGATATTGTAGTTGGGTCTGCCCGGATAACCTCTTCCCAAAATGTATCAATATCGGGTCCGTCATGTGTACGTGTGTTGCTGTATAACGTAAAATACAGACTTGGTATGCATGCGTCTCCCACAGTCAAATTGGAGGTTTTACAACCTGTGTCATCATTGAACTCTGCCTCTGATGTTCGGTGATGTGTGATTTTGCTTGGTTGCAAGTTGTGTCTGTGCGATACGAGGGAATTACTGTTTCCGTACCTGAGAGTTGTCATATTTTGGGTTGGTGTAGATGGCGCTCTCAATTGTAATGGGATCTACGGAACACTTGTTAGCCTGAGGGTTGTCATATTTTGGGTTGGTGTGTGGATGGTACGGTGTTTGCTGTTTTGTACATGGCCGTTTTGTCTAGGGGTTTGGCGCGGTTAACCTGTCACATGGGCATTTTGGCTAAGACGGGTGAACCGGACGGTTTTGATGTATTCTGATGGTTGTCAGATACCGGCATGCTGCTTGTTGCCTGTAATGTATTCTAGCCAAATATAATGCACTGCTCGCACTCACACGTCACTGTTTTGTCTGCCCTGTTTAGACACCTCTTGTGTTGTCCGGCCTGACACTGGATGCATATCTTGTCGATGTTGTCCACACTGCTGTACTTGCGGGACTGATCAAACCCGAATCCGCCGTCTTGCGGGCCTACCATACATAAGCATATGTATACCTGTATTTTTACGTCTCGGATTGTCCTGTTATTATGGCCTTCTTCAGTTCTTCCTTGTGCTCTTCTATAATGCCGCGAATTTCGAACATATCCATATATCCACCCACCGTTGCACGTGTTGATTTGAGCAGGTAGTGCAGGGATCCCTCCTCTATCCTGCCCACGTAATAACCGTAAAGAAAATCACTCTCATTCTGACATTTCCATATTCTGCTTGATCTGGGGAATGTCTGTCTTATATCGTCTGAAACCTCCTGTATTCTGTGCTTTACATACCATTCAAGGGATCTTCGTACCGTATGATCAAGCTGCATTCTAGATGTTATATGCGTGGTTCTGACTTTTAGTAGTTGCTGCTGTTGTGGCTGTTGCTGCTACTGCTATTGTTACTATTATTGCGGCTACTGCATAATTGTACCGTCTATTGTACCGTCTATTGTACCGGCCCATAATCCACACGACAGCACAGGAATGTCTCTCGAGTCGTCTGCGTAATTGTACCGTCTATTGTACCGGGGCCCATAATCCACCGCACTGTACAGTTTGTTGTATCGTGCCTGTCATGCATGATGCCGTACTGGATGGATGTATGATTGACCCGTTGCAGACTTTGGCAGGAGTTTCACCCGGCATGTAAACGACTCTTAATAGGAATTCATCTGCGTTACTGCATGGAGAAGTGTCTTGGTCGGTGATGAACTGTGTGCGGTGTGCAGGGGAGATGATGTCATAGAACTTTTTGGCTACCAGTGTCCGTTTTGTAATGGGACCTGTGAGTTTACATGGCCGGCTCAAAAGTACATAAAATCGCACATCTGCTATTGTGCCTTTTTAAACAGGACACATTGTTCGTTGTGCAGAAAAGTGTCACCATCATGATACGACTCGCAGGCCAAAGATTCTACTCTGCCCAAGACAGTTACCTAGGAGATAGTTGCCTAGTAGATTACTTGGGAGATAGTTACATGGGAGGAAGTTCGGTCTTTTTATCGTATCCACCAGAACCAAACTTGCAGTAGAAACATCGGTCTGATTCCATATACTTGAGCTGCTCTATCTCGATTGCCTTTATTGACAGTGCTATCTTTGTCAGTATCTTGTATTTCAGGGGCATTCCAGGTATCACCTCGTCATAGTATACGCGGTAGTGTTCTGGACAGAATCTGAGTTTTATCCGTGTTGCTTCTTTGCCCTTCTCGTTTACCTGCTTTGTGTAGTTTATCTGCTCGCGTATGTACTCGTGTTTGGGGCACGGGCAGTTCTTCCCTCCTGGGTGTTTGTAGGCAGGTACGTTCTTCCAATCAAAATCAGGGTATTCCTTCTCAAAGTCATCCATATCTATACAATATACGCTATGAATATAAAACTTGATCAACGCGGATCGTATGATTTTGTCTGCTTCATCAGGCACAAAAAATTACTGCAAATACGCCTCTTGAGCAGTACAATGTGGGTTTTTCAGTCGTGTTTTAGTGGTGCATATGACAAGGATGCATAACTGTCAACTGTTGCAAGAACAGTTGTGCATTACAATGCGACAGACATGGCAAATCCAGACACGGTAGTCGTCGTGGCGGCGTCATATCCTCAGCGGATCAGTGTTGTGATATGATTGGCTTGTTGCAATATGGGGGAGGCAGGCAGGCGGAGAGGCAGGTAGGCAGGGAAGGTATGACTGTGCAGTACAGGGAGGGCATGACTTTGCTTACTCCATGTATGGATTCGGCAACCTTGCCACATGCCCCCAAACATAACTGAAGAATTCATGTTGTACTGCTCAAGAGGCGTATTTGCAGTCCATTTTTGTACTAGGCAGGACGGATGAACTCATACGCAGGCGAGGCGTCCGAGTGGCATGCAGTTTCCATCATGCCACTGCCAGAGTACAGACGCTAATTACAAATTTACCATGCCTTCTGTATGCGGCGCCCTGCAGATATGATTCCGGCCCTGATACGTGTACCGGTTTTAGATGTGACTTGCTGCCGGCCAGGATATCTTGCACATGCGAACTCACAGCCATGGATTCAGTCTATACTGACACGGCCTCCAGAGAGGCCTCTGACATATACACACTGGTCTGCCGCTACGACGGTCTCGGAGGGCCCCGTCCTTCTGCTAGTCAGCGTGACTCCAGAGTTGCGCACGATTGCAAACGGCCGCGATTCTGAACCTTCACCCATCTCGTGGTTTGCAATTGTCGCAAGATTGTCTGCTGTGGCCTGAAAGGTCACCTTGAGCGGATTCCCATTCAGATCTAGTTTTGATCTCATGTCACGTACGGGTTCTATTCCTGCATAGGCAATTGCCACGCCTGATGTTCCTGTCCTGGCAGGCATGAGCCTGCTGTCTACTAGAATCACACCGACTAACGCGTTCAGTTCAAGAAAGATCTTACGGTGCAGTAACTCCGCCGTCTCGTATGGTGCGGCAGGATACAGAATCGCATGTTCTTTTTCTGCATTTGAGAGATCAATTCCTGCATTTGGAGCCATCACCCCGCGCGGCATGACCTCCGTATGGTGTGTATGGTATCCTGTCTGCAAACTGCTGCCCGTAGCGGGTTCTACAGGAGGCAGCGGCAGCGGGTTAGATACGGCCATGAGGAATCCTGTAATGCCACCTAGAATACTGTCCGATTCCCTCAGTATCAGCTCTGCCAGCTGTGGTCTTAGTCCAAATGTCTTGGCTATGTATCTTCCAGATTTTGAGATCTTGACGCTATCTAGACTAATTATTCTGCCTTCGGAGTTTGATACGTACTTGGTGGACACTACCAGCACATCTCCATCATACAATGTGACGCAATTTTGTGCAAGCGATTTTTGTAGCTCTGCAAATAGTTCAAACTTGTTGTTAATCCTGTCTGCTATAATGGGAATTACAGTGAGTGGCATGTCGAACCTGTAGTGAATGCCCTTTTTACTCTTGAGGCGGTTACCGCTGTTACAGGTTATCCTCCACTTTACAAGTACCTAGTATCTATTTGGGTCCCTCACACATGAATGGCTGATCCCCGGCACAAATTTCGCAAATTGTTTATGCCTAACCTAAATGATTGTGAGGGGCAACCTGTCTAAGTCCCACATACCTGAATTACTGATCTTGGACACAAATTCCGCAAATTGTTTACGCCTAACCTAAACAGTACGTGAGTGGGGAAGGGGGGAGGGGCAACCTGTTACCCTGCCAATCAATCAAAATATAAATAAACATCTTATGAGTTATTGTGAATAATGGCAACCAAGAGAACTACAACCAAGAAGAGTACCACAACCAAGAAGAGCTCCACAAAAAAAGAATTAGAAGAAAAGATCGAAGCCATGGGTGATAAGCTGGCAAAACTGTCGGTGCAGTTAGACGCGATTCTGTCTGCAAATGTAGCGCAGAGCGCACCAGCAGAAGAAAAGGCCGAACCGACACCGGAAACAACTACACCTCCACCACCAGCGCCAAAACCCAAGGGCGTACTACCAAAGGGCTTTGATGCTACTGCCCCACCTC
>RKRU01000075.1 GCA_007571225.1 Nitrosopumilaceae archaeon
TGTAATCATAACAGTTCATACAGCCACCGTATCATCATGTCGTGTCCCGTCCATTAACTCTAGCAGTTTCTTTGTCTTATTTCTAACTTCATCTGTGATCCGTGTTACCACCAGTCCTTTGCCTGGCTGTCCGTACAGTACAACAGAATCATCTGGCGCATATACGCATGCGGGCAGTACCAACAGGTCCTCCTCACCATTTACGCGTATCCATACGGGCCCATCAATCGAGAACGCCCTGCGTACTGCCCCAATGCTGGACTGTGTAATTTCGGCAGGTGGATTGTCCACATCAATTGTGGTTATCGGCCTCTGTCCTTGCGCTGCTACATTATGGATATCAGGATGCCGGCGGATCTCCCTCCTCTCCTTGCCGTCAGTTATCATCAAGGACGGCTGCATGCCAAACTCAAGCATCCTCTCAGTTGTCCTGTCTCCCACGGTTATCACTCGGGATCCATCTGGAATCTCCTGAATAACCCTCTCTCTGTTCGCACCAGATAACAGTATTCCCAGTGGAGCCTTTAGTTTGTCGCGCTGCGATTCTGGCAGCTTCATTGCATCCGGCCGTCTTGCGGTGCGTCTACAGTGGCAGATATGGTAGATGTCATTACCTGTCCAATACTAGAACCTGGGTCATCCCTCGCGCTGCCGTCTGGACCATCTTGTACCTGTTCCTCTGTAGCACTTGCCTCCTGCTGTAGGCGTGCTGCCAGTATGCTGCATTGTGCCGCTATGTTCCTTGCAGCGCTCTTGAATGCGACTGCGCTTGGAGACTCTGGGCTTGCAATCATTATAGGCCTACCCAGATCTGAGCCGGACATTATTCCAGAATTTAGTGGAATCTCTCCAAGAAATGGCATGTTAAACTGCTCGCTGATCTTTTTGGCGCCGCCATCTCCAAATATGTAGTGCTTGTCGCTGCACGTAGGACACGCAAAGTGACTCATGTTCTCGACTACACCTAGTATGGGTACGTTGAGTTTCTCAAACATGCCTATGGCCTTTACGGCAACATTGCTTGCAACATCCTGGGGCGTGGTGATCACAAGTATGCCGGTGATCGGGATGGTCTGTGCAAGCGTCAGCGGAATGTCACCCGTTCCCGGAGGCAGGTCTACAATAAGATAATCTAGATTGGACCAGTTAGTATCTACTAGAAACTGGCGCAGTATTCCAGATATTATGGGTCCCCTGTATATGGCAGCTTGGTGTGACTGTTCTGCAAAGAAACCAAACGAGACCACCTTCAGCCCGTTGGAGTCCGCAGGCTGCAGCTTGTTGTCCTCCACTTCCATGTAGCCATCCTTCATTCCGAGCATCAACGGAATGCTAGGACCGTATATGTCCGCATCAAGCAGGCCCACTTTGGCTCCCGTCTGTGACAGCGCAAGTGCCAAGTTGAGTGATACAGTGGACTTGCCCACACCGCCTTTGCCGCTGGCAACACCTATTATGTTCTTGACTGTGACCATGCCGGTATCTTCATCAAGTGAGCGGCCCTCCATTACCTTGGCAGTTACGTTCATGTCAAAATTCTTCAAATCTCCGATCTCTCCTATGGCGCGCCTTACGTCGTCTTCGATCTCAACATTGAACGGGCATGCAGGCGTAGTGAGCTCTAGAGTAAACTTGAGGTTATCGCTGTCCAGTTCCAGATCCTTTATCATTCCCATCGAGACTATGTCCTTCTTCAGATCTGGATCAATTACCGTACTGAGTTTGTCAATCACTTGGTCTATAGTTACCATTGTGATTCTCGACCCTTGTTTTCTATATTTAAAGATAAATGATTTCCTTTGTATCAGTAGTTGAAAACGTGTTTCAATGACAAGACCGCCTAATCATACGGTGATCCAGGCCCACTGGGATCAAACAAAAATCGCTCTTATGTTGAAAATTGTGGGGGGTTTGAACCATGCAGAAAATTGCGACAGATCAATAAGGGCGGATCCCTCGTACCCACATGAACACAAAAATTGGAGCAACTCGCAGCAGTTGGAAAAAACCAGGATGGAAAGATTGGACTGTCTCCAATACTGGTTCTGGTCGGCATCTTTTCTAATGTGCGATTTGTCGCCGAACTGTTTGTAGTCGTGCGCTGGGCTCGCCACGGCGTCCATTGCCCCAACTGACGGGGAAAACGTAATTGAACACGGCTCTATGCAAAGTACTTGCATCGTTACAAGTGCCTAGACGATAAGCATACATTTAATGACAAAACCAGCACCTTACTGCACTCTAGGCACATCCAAATTGGGAACCAGATGGTGGTAATATGGGCGTTCACGTCTGCGTCACCCATCGGCCTCTCAATCAATACCGTTATGACATGACTGGGATGTACATACAGCCACACATACACGATGATACGTCCCATTATGGAAAAACTGCGCCAGCTTCCAGAAGGTATACTGTCTGGAACAGCAAAAGTGGACGAGGGCTACGTCCCGGCCACCTCAAAGGGGATGCCCCTAGAAACCAACGGCGAAGAGTGCACTTATGCAAGCCGACGAAAGATGAAACGCGGGCCTGGACGCGGCAAATTTGAAAAGGATACACCAATGCTCATACTATACCACGAGAGGAAGGACTCATGCAAGACCGACCTGACCCATTTGAGGTGCCACGTGATGATAAAAGTATTACAGATCGTGTGGAGGAAAAGTTCGAAAAGAGATTCACTACATATACAAACGAATTCAGGGCATACTCAACTCTGGAAGAGAGAGAATTTGACCACCACACCGTAAACCGCAGTAAGAACGACTATGCACATGGAGAGGGCAACTGCATCCAAACAACACTGAGTGCAGGGTAGAACTGCTAAAGTTCTGGTTGAAGAAACATCGTGGGGTCAGCAAGTAGCACTTTGAACTGTATGTCAAAGCATTTCAGTTTGTACACAACCATCGTCACTACGACATGGGCGACAAGTACATCGTAACGCTGGCAGCCGTACTGGACCAGTATGACATACTGCAGGCCAACAGTGAGGAAATGGACATCTAGTCTGTCACGCCCTGATCCTTTTTCATCCATATTTTATGTAGGCCCAGTTTCGGGGTAGAATGGACGGCGGTAATCTTCTGTCACACATATCCTTTTCATACATATTTCATGTCTGTTACAAGTCTGGATAGCGGCAAGTTCCATATCAAAGACAATGGAATCTTAAGTCTGCTGGAATGCGCGATTTGGAGAGAAGATACTCATCCACAAAATTCAACATAAGAGCGGCGAAAATAATTGTTGTTGTCTGCAGGCGTGTGCAGTACAGAAATTATCATCCATCATTGCACCATTATACAGCTCCATAACCGGGAAGTGTTTCCATAAATTGAACAATGTGAGTAATGGTTCTCTTGTGCTCAGAATGATGATCCAAAACAAACCAGTCATCAAGTATGCGCATAGCCTGACTCTCTTCGAGCTTTGCTAAATCGGCTATGGGCAAACAGACATATTCCATTAACTTTTCCTTTAGTGATTCCATATCCGTCGCAGTGCGCTGTTCTAACCAGACTGCGATTCTGTTAATCACTGTATCAATTTCGTTCTCTGTACGTCCATCCTCACAAGCCACACCCACAAGAAACTTTATCGTGTCTAGTGGGAGTACCAAATAAAAGCCGTTGAGATGTAAAAAGGAGAATGTGGTGAGTATTGCAGTACGTTTGTTGCCATCTGGGAATGGATGCATACGTATTATACTTTCCAGATAACAAGCCGCCTTTTTATAAATAGTATCATATTTTGTCTGTCCATACAAAATCATTTGGGGTTTGGATGTTATGGCCTCAATCTTACCTTCATCGATCTTTCCTTTTATTACGTTGTGTGGAAACCGCATCTGGACAATTTTGTGTAGTTCTAAGAGACCTTGCTTCGTTATATGCTTCTGCATCATATTTCTGATAATCGCTGGAAGATCAGCCTGTAGTCCTTTATCGTTTTTTCCGCGATCTCTTTCAATTTTTTTATGTCCTCATCTTCATTTTCATTATTTTCTTGGTTCATTATTCTTGGATGTGGATTCTTGTAATTAAAATTAATGGAATATCCTGTATGACTTCACTTGCCCCGCATTTACAAAAAGTCCATGCAGGGTCTGGATAACCGTTTACGTCCCCCACGCCTAAATGACCGACTCGGCACAAATTTGGCAAATTGTTTACGCTGGGCGTAAGCAGTTAAGGGTCTGATTCATGACATGACACTGTCTTCCCGCTGGGGCCGGATTCGTTCATTTCTTTTGACTCGCCATACAGCCACTTCAGATCCTCGTATAACTCCTGCCACTGCTTCCGGGGCGCATCCGATACACTCTTGTCGTATTTTTCTGACAGGTGTCGGGGCCCGTATATCTCGTGCGCCCAACATATCTGCTTTTTTCCGTTATCGTTGAACCTACTGCAAGGCAGGGCCGTGCAAGGCAGTAACTGTTTACGTCCAACGTAAACAATTTGCCAAATTTGTGCCGAGTCGGTCATTTAGGCGTGGGGGACGTAAACGGTTACCAAGGCAGGGCCGTGCAAGGCACATCCCACAGATGCATGTATGGGAAACTGTCGGTGATCCATTGATTGAGGCCGCTAGTGGCCGTACAAGGCACAGTCCACAGATGCATGTATAGACTGTCTTTTCAGAAACGGTGCACGGGTTTATTATATAATCATAAATTGGGCATGCAATTCCAAAGATTCATAAATTAACTGCCTAGACTGAAGTTGATTGTTTTCCATATCAACCTTGGTGGATGTTGTGAGAATCCCACCTGCCCAGTTTGGGACTACACTTCAAGGAGCGGCAGTAGACATACTCAAGGAAAAGTATGAGAGTATGATAAATGCCGAACTAGGCTACATCATAATGATCCTTGATGCAGATGTGGACGAGATGGGTAAGATGATCGCAGGAGACGGGGGAACCTTTCACAGGGTTACATTCAGGGCGCTCACCTTTTATCCGCGCCTACAGGAGATCGTACACGGCGAGATAGTCGATATTACCGACTTTGGCGCCTTTGTGAGGATCGGCCCCACAGACGCTCTGCTACACCTGTCACAGGTGATGGACGACTATCTGAAGAGTGATGTAAAGTCGGGCATAATTATAGCCAACCAGAGTGGAAGAACACTGAGGGTTGGATCCGCGCTGCGTTCGAGAATCACCGCAGTATCCTTGGGTAAGGCCGCCACCATGGGCAAGATCGGCATCACGTGCAGGCAACCGTTTCTTGGCACTCCAGACTGGATTAAGGAGGAGATCAAAAAGGCCGAGGGGGGTTCGGATGACGATGGCGACGACAACAGCCCCACGACAAAAAAATCGGACAGTACGTCTTCAGGAGGTCGGCGCTAATGCGTGAGATGGCATGCAGAAAGTGCAAGTTTGTAACCACCGGCAAGGTGTGTCCGGTCTGCAAGTCCTCTGATCTTACACCTGACTGGAATGGAATAGTGCTGGTAGTCGACCCTACAAACTCCCAGATATCAAAGACGCTGGGCATTAAACAGAGGGGCAAGTACGCAATTAAAGTTACGTGACTGCGGCGTCTTTTGTCCGTGACTGGATGTGATCTCCGCATTACGGAGGTAGGGTCCGGTTCCAGACAGGATTATCGTTTACAACTTATAGAGATATTAACATCATAACTGGACACCAATTGTGAAGAAGCGGATAAAGCAGATTGTCGCGCTTGGGTTTCTCGGCGGAATC
>RKRU01000121.1 GCA_007571225.1 Nitrosopumilaceae archaeon
AGACGCAATGGCTACGATGACGTAATATGGTCTGCCGGAAAAAAGCTGACATCCTGACTTGGATTGCGGCCGGGATGCCTGATCCGTACTGGCAGAAAGGGCAAGTTTTAATTCCTTCACTTAGAATCCATCTCTGAGTGCCGGGGTAGCTCAGCCCGGGAGAGCACTCGGCTGAAGACCGAGCTGTCGCGCGTTCAAATCTCGCCCCCGGCACCATCGATTCATTTCAAAGTATCCGTACCCGACCTTACATCCATCACAGTGTGAGGCCGCATCCTTGATGGCAGGCCCAATTCTGGATAGTGGGGCATTTACTTTTTGACTGCTGTTACTGCTACCGATCGTCTTTGACGGATGCAGATGCGCTAGGTTTAATACCGACCATATTTCCTGTGTTTCAACATTCATGACTGAAAACAATACTTCAGATACTGTAGGAGAAGAGCCAACTGTTGCTGCTACTGGACCGGATTCAAAGGGTTCTGACGGGGCAGGGGAGACGGCCAAACCTGACGAGGAGACACAGAATCCCAAAGAACCGTCCGCAGAATCTATGGATGATCTAGGTATCGTAATTGTAGATGATGATATCGAGATCGACAAGGAGAAGATAAACGAGGAGCGCCGGGCGTATCTTGAGGAAGCACGATCTCAAGACGCCTTTGACTGACTTCTGTTAGTGCGACAATCCGTGCGGAGATTCGTAATTTTGTTATGTGGCAGAAAGTCTGTTATGTGTACGTGGGCGGCCTGATGTATGGACATGCAGTACGAGCAGATGCGATACCGGACGTTTCAGGCTGCACGTCGCAGGTTGCTATAGGCCTCTCTAGACAGTATGCATATGACACGTACCCGCTATTTGGGACTGCCAGACTGCATACATGTCGCAGGGCCATCTATGTCACAACCCATACTGCCATAATAACCGCTCTGGGTGCAGTGTACGATCCCTCGTACACGGGACGGCACCATGCAGGAGATGAGTTCAGATTACCATATGCAGTCCGTGGTTTGGGCGGTAACAGCAGTAGCAGCACATAGAACACGGGGGTGGTGGGGCAAAGAATGATGCGGGATGCACAGGCTGCAGCACGCGTAATTATGCGCAGATTAGTAACTGTTTACGTCCAACGTGAACAATTTGCCAAATTTGTGCCTAGAGTCAGTCATTCAGGCGTGAGGTACGTAAACAGTTACGCAGATTATGAGATGACGCGCATCTATCTTTTACAGTCTGTAGACTATTGTACCATGCAGACTCTCCTGCCTAAATTTGCAAGTTTCATACTACCCCGTGCAACAGATCCTGCAGCAGAAGGTTCACTTTCGTGCAGCCATCTGGATTGAACGTAAAAGATCTGTCGAATCCGTGCCTAAAATTAACTATTTGAGCATGAGGGGCCCAATCACATATCGGGTGTTTATGCGGGGTGGTGGTGGTGGTGCAGCCTCTTTCACCCGGCACAAGTCAAGATTTAATAGGTGATCATTGAGCCTGCGCCTATGGTCAAATTCAAGTCCACAGGCGAGGTTCTAAAGATAATCAAGAACAAAGATCAGATTCGCAATTTTGGTGTAATAGCTCACGTCGACCATGGAAAGACCACGATGAGCGATAGCCTCCTGGCCTATTCGGGGATTATAGCGCCCTCTGCAGCGGGAAAGGCGCTTGCCATGGACTTTGACAAGGAGGAGCAGCAGCGCGGCATTACCATATACCAGGCAAACGTCACGTTGCACTTTTCGCAGGCTGGAAAGGAGTATGTAATAAACATGATAGACACCCCTGGACACGTTGACTTTAGTGGTAGGGTGATCCGGAGCCTCAGAGCAATCGACGGAGCAGTTGTTGTATGTGATGCTGTAGAGGGCATAATGACTCAGACTGAGACCGTCACGCGCATGGCGCTCGAGGAGAGAGTGCGTCCTGTACTGTTCATAAACAAAGTTGACCGGCTCATAAAGGAGCTAAGGTTGACTCCAGAGAAGATGCAGCAACAGCTAGTCGAGGTCGTCTCTAACTTTAACCAACTGATAGAGACGTACGCCGAACCGGAATACAAGGCCAAGTGGAAGGTATCCATACAGGATGCAAGCGTTACGTTTGGCTCGGCCAAGGACAGATGGGCCATAAACATAGACATGATGAAGGAGCGCGGAATAACCTTCAAGAACGTAATAGACGCATACGAGAACGAGAATGTTCCCGAGCTTGTTGAAAAGGCTCCGCTTGCAGACGCGGTACTGGGAATGGTCGTAAAGCACCATCCGGCACCACACGAGGCGGTAAAGTACCGCATACCGCAGATATGGAAGGGGGACCTAGATTCGGATGTTGGAAAGGCGCTTTTAGCATGCAGTGACGACGGCCCTACCATTATGATGATAGTAAACATGGTGTTAGATCCGGCCGCGGGGCCGGTGGCAATAGGCAGACTCTTTTCGGGCACGGTCCAGGATGGTCAAACAATACACATAATAGACGAAAAGCGGGACGGACGCATCCAATCAGTCAACTTTTTCATGGGAAACCAGCGCGAGCAGGTAGGCCAGCTGGGTGCGGGAAACATACCGGCGCTGCTTGGGCTTACCGATGCTAGGGCGGGAAACACGGTCTCCACGGTAAAGGGCATCCAAGTGTTTGAGGGGGTAAAGTACGTCTCTGAGCCCGTGGTTCAGGTGGCAATCGAACCCAAGCATCCAAAGGACCTGCCAAAGCTGGTGGACATCCTCAAGCAGCTTACAATAGAGGATCCCAATTTAGTGGTAAAGATAGACGAAGAGAGTGGGGAGACGATAGTTGCTGGAATGGGAGTATTGCATTTGGATGTTGCAACACACCGCATACAAGATGCAAAGCTTGAGATTGTGACGTCTGAGCCCCTGATAAACTACAGGGAGACCGTGCGATCCTCGTGCGAGGCCGTAATGGCAAAGTCCCCAAACCGCCACAACAAGATATTCATGAAGGTCGAACCGCTTGAGCCCGAGATTGCAAACATGCTCCGTACCGGCGAGATTAGCGACATGAAGGACAAAAAGACGGTGGCGGATCTACTGAAGGGTGCGGGATGGGATACTGACACCATAAAGAGAGTGATGCGACTTGACTCACGTGGAAACGTACTCATAAACGGGACCAAGGGCGTGCAGTTTGTCCAAGAGTCCACCGACTCGATAAATTCTGGATTTGAGGAGGTGATGCGAGAGGGACCGCTGTGCAGGGAGCAGATGCGCGACTGCAAGTTCATATTTACACACTTTGTACCACACGAAGACACGGCGCATAGGGGACTCTCGCAACTCGGACCGGCATCCCGGCGGGCCTGTATGGGGGCGCTGTTGACTGCTGGTACAATAGTACTGGAGCCGATGCTGGCAATTGAGGTGCGCGTTCCTACGGATCTGGTGGGCAACGTGGCTACTGTACTATCTAGCAAGCGCGGCAAGGTCCTAGACATGTCGCAGATGGGGGCTGCAAGCATAGTGACAGGCGAGATACCCGCATCCGAGACGTTTACGTTGTCCGAAGAGATGAGGGGCCAGACTGCGGGAAGGGCCACTTGGAATACGTCGTTTAAAGAGTGGAGCGAAGTGCCAAGATCGCTTCTGTCTTCTGCCATAGCGGACATACGAAAGCGCAAGGGCCTGCCGCCCGAACCCCCGAGGGCTGACGAATTCATCGACAAGGAATAGACGCGCGTAGTTGCGACTGTCATCTATCATATTATGTGTGGTTGATGCTGCTACTGCTGTTGTAGCCACTGCCACGACCGCTGCCACAACCGCTACCCCTGCCCGGTTGCTACCCCTGCCCGGTTGCTACCCATGTCACTACACACCTGCCACTATACCTCCGCTGTCACACACCATAGTAGTTAATTATCCGAAGAATGCTGAGGTGGTATGGGTCTACTATATACGAAGTTTTATCTTGACTTCGATCCCGCAGAATGGAGCCAGACCTCAAACGATCCTGTCGAGTTCCAGGCGACATCTAATGGAATCTCGCTTGACATTGAGGATACGTCCCAAAACACATACCGTCTCAGGTTCAGAAACGGCGGGAAGGTACGTGTCATGCGCGTCACAGGCAGGTTCCGGATTACGTGGAACGATGACGACATATTGTCGTAGTGTGTAGATGGGAACCGACTCAAGCGCCTGATGTGGCAGTTTATGTTTCTACGTCTTTGTATTGTACTTGTGGGCGTGTCGGGATGTATGCGGGAGGCCGGGTCCTATCATGCATCCGTAAACCGCATCCAGACTGGCAGATACCGTACCCACATTTTGCAGGTTTAGTAAATTATCGCGTTGCTTGCACTGCGCAGCTCCTTTGCGGTGACAAAGTGGCACTCCCTCAGTCTCCTCTCCTCTGCAATCTTCAGAGTCAGCAGCTGTGCCAGAAAGGCACAGTACAGCACTTGTGATACGGGGCCTCCTCTGCCTTTTCTGCCGGGCATGCCTGCGGGTATAAGCGTGCGAATTCCAGTACCATTCTTCTCTACGGCGTCCAAAAGATGTTGTCTTCTGGGGTTAGGCTCTTCTAGTATGAGCAGGGTGTCGCCGGGCTTGGTAGAGAAGAGCTCCATGTGGGCGAACTGTTCCATCCGGGCATATCTGGCATCATACCCGAGGACCTCGTAGAACTTTGCCGCCATGTACATTGCAAGCGGGTATGTGAGTATGTTGCCCGATATGTAGAGTGTGCCTGAGACATCGATCTTGTCGGCAGCGACCCTTGCACGCTCGAATATGCGCCCCGGCCGCATCATTCCTTCCGGTTCGTGCACAAGTGCGATGCAGGCCATGGCGCTGGCCACAAATGATATACTTCCGGCAGTGGTTACACCCGTATGTGGAAATTCTAGGGGAATTACGTTGTCGTATCCGACCTCTGCTGCAAGCCTGCTGTCCGGGCGTGCGGTAATTGCAAACGTCTCGTTGCATGTGCGTGCTGCTGCTATGTTTGCATCAGTACTGCCTGATATGGAGACAATGTACAGCCTTTTAGAGTCGGCCAGGTGTTTGTTGCGTACAATGTCTGTCGGATCCATCACATCTGAACGTCCATCTGAGAAGAACCCTGCAAGCATTGCAGCGGCCAGCGAGTCCCCGCTTCCTGTAAATATACACCGCCGTTGCAAATCTGCGGGGATGGTTGTGGGCAGCCCGTATGGGAATTTTTCATCTGCCAGATATTCTGGCTGCGTGCGAATCTCTTGTTTGTAGGCGTCAATCGTATTCAATCTTCTGTAGGGGGAGGGCCAGATGCATTATCTATCTGTTTACTCTGGTGTTGTCTGTGGAGTTTGGTTGTCAGTTAAATCGGCCTGCGTGTGGCCTACCTGTGTGTGGCCTACCTGTGTGTGGCCTACCTGTGTGTAATTTGTCATAACATTTGAATTTTGGACCGTCGTGCGCTCTGTTTGTCTGGATGGTGATGGAGATGGTGATGGAGATATGGATGGAGATGGAGATAGGATGATGGAGGGCCGTGCAATATAGGCATGCCTTTGGATTATACTCCACAGATGATGCGCCGCGCAACACTTTAACTGCAAAGTTCGTGATCACCACATTAGGTTCTACTCGAGATAGTATGACTTCACCTGCCCCGCACAGTACAAAAAGTCTAGAGTTCCCCACACACAGATGTAGGTTTCTTGTAGGTGTCTCATTCCATCGCAGCCGCACAG
>RKRU01000149.1 GCA_007571225.1 Nitrosopumilaceae archaeon
TGCTTTGCTACGTAGAATTTTTTGTCTATCCTGTCTGGCTTGTAGTTGTGCTTTGTCCGTTTCATTCAGTGAGTTTAGTGTGATTATGTTATTTTCATATCTCTTAATCTCGTATAGCTCTATTGGCAGACCTTGATATCCACTTGCCCGCTTTTGATATGTGGTAAATCTGGGACTGATAAAAATTACTCGTATTTTATCCCAATCAAAATAATCCATACCCCGAGATACTCCAAACGTTTCGTTATACAGCAATACAAATTCTGCTTTCCTGTCTATTAGAACCTGATAATAGCTGATGCCCTGATCTATCAAGCTATCTTTTTTCACATTCTTGTATTCGATTATTACAAATTGTCTCTTGTCCTTATCAAACGCGATGGTGTCTGGTCTTAGATCCTCGATTTTGTATTCTGTTTTTACGAACAATACGCCTGGAAATACGGTGGTTAGATTTTTTTCAATTAGGTTCTGTAGTGTTTTCTCATAGTCTGTAAATTTTCTGTTCGTGGACTGCTCTTTAATCTCATTTAACTGGTTAGTGTTAAGTTGAAAAATACGCATATGGTGCTTTTGTGTTTTGCGTGTAGATTAATGTATCTGTATGACTTCACATGTCCTGCCTAGCACAAAAATGACTGTGAAGAAGAACTCTGGTGGTGCACGGGGTTTTTCAGTCGTGTCTGGGCGCATATGAAAGGGCTGCTAGATCCATATGAAAGGACTGGTAAAGCGATACATGGAGCGTAAATCTATTACGTGTTTGAGTCAGGTGGTACTATCGCGCGTTTTACTTGCCTAGATCTGTACGGTGCAATTATTGTACAATCGGTGGCTATTCAGACAACTTGAAGACTCCCAAGTTACGCCCGTGCGGCGTATCTGCGGCCCCGACAATACATTTAACACATATGTAACAAGCACAACTAGCTATGAATCGCAGTCATAATAATAATAATAATGATGGTGATGGTGATGGTGCGATCAACTGCCCCCGGTGTAACTATACAATGGTGGACTTGCAGGCTTGTCACATGTTCTGCAACAACTGCGGCGCGCATCTTGACTGCTCGGACAAGGGCAGCTATTGGTAGCAGCAACATGCCTAGCTGATCCTGCGTGAAAATAATTCTCGTCTGTTGAGCAGCTATTGGTAGCAACAGAAGCAGCAGCAGCAACACACCTGACATTCTGCCGGTGCGGCCTACAGATCCAACAGGGAGGAGTATGCAAATGTTTGTTCATATGATTGTAAAATAGGTGGACGAGGGCCTGCCACTACAGGCCGGGTCTGTCCGGAATGTAGTCTGTGGCCATGTTGACTGCCAAGTCCTTCATAATCTCAAGATACTCCTCGTACCCCTTCTCGAATCCGCAGTGGGGACATCTTACGCTTGTAATCTCGTCGTCTAGTGTGGCGACGCCACTACACTCGGGACACTTTGCGTTCATGAACTGCCATGGCAACCAAGATATTTAATCGTAGACGGTAAAGGGATGACATGCGGAGTTAGTTTAGCCCGGTATGACGTCAGCTTCCCAAGCTGAAGGCCGCGGGTTCGAATCCCGCACTCCGCACCTGTAATCTACATGGCAAACTGTCCACACGGTAAGCTGCCGTATGGTCGGCTAGCCGCACAGCTTCCTTGACACATCCCTCACCGCACCCCGCAGTCAGAGGCGCCATTCAGAGACCTCTTGCTAGGTACTGTTTACGTCCAGCGTAAACAATTTACCAAATTTGTGCCTAGAATCAGTCATTCAGGCGTGGAGGGCGTAAACGGTTACGACGTAAACAGTTAGCTAGCCGCACAGCTCCCTTATCGCCTTCTCCATTGCGCCCCTGTCGGGTGCTCCGGGCAGATTGCGCAGGTACGTCCTGAGGTCATCGACCGCCCCGTCTGCGTTATTCTGCTTCTCCCGTAGGTACGCGCGGTTCTTGTAGATGCGGGCAGACCTCTTTGGGTTTATCGCTATTGCCTGCGTATAGCACGACTCTGCCTCTGCGAACCTTGAGTTTTTGAGGTGATAGTTGCCAAGACCGTTGTATGCTAGGTATGCGCGGCTGTTTGCCTGTATGCATCTGTTGTAGTATCTGGCGCATTCCGAACTGTTCTGTTCGTTTAACAGTCCTCCGAGCATCTGCAGCGCGGCCGGATTCTCTGGGTCTAGGCGCAACGCCTCTTGCAGCAGTGTCGACGCGCCCTGTTTGTCGTTTAATATGATAGACCGTTCTGCATCAAAGCAGAGACGGCAGGCCTCTGATACTGCCGGGGCGCTTGCAGGCAGGGACGACATTACATCTGCCGGCGCAACTAGTATCATCAGGCGGCCCTCCTCTGACCACCCCTGCTCAAAGACATCTGTAGGTATCACCCCCTCCTGCTGCACCCCCTCCTCCTCGGTTCCAGTCTGGACATAGTGGAATATACTATCTTCGTCGTACCCGGAGACCACTGATGCGTGCTGTGTAATTTCGGGTACGCCGGGAACCCCTGGAAGGATGACTATTGGGGGGATGCCCACATCTATGGCAGTCTTTAGGGTCTGTACTGTGGCGCGGGTTACCACACATGGCAGGCCGTACCTTGTGGCAAGCTCGATGCCCTCGATCATGATGCTGCCTGCAAACCCCGCATACCTCCTTGATACATCTAAGGCCTCCTTCATGGGGAGCTGGACATTCCAGTATCTGGATACCACATTGATGGGCAGCGGCAAGCATGTGGCCTCTTCATCTACGAGCGGCAGAAACAGTACGTGATCCTCCTCGGACATGATATAGCAAGGTTACAGAGTTATTAAAACCAAGGTGCTGTATGCGTACGGGCCGCGCGGCGATTGTTGGTTCGGCCGCGACATCCATTGAAGAAGATATTTAACACCTGTGAGCCAATCTAATAGAGGAATGGCGGGAATATTTGATTATATACCAATCATCTGCACCGTCATGTTTGCCGCCGGAATAGTTGGGGCGATTCTATATGACCGAATCGGATCAGACCCGTACAGGAGACAGCAGCGTAACAGATCAGGGGAGCAGTCGGGAAGCACAGCAACAGCAGCAGAACCCGGTTCTTGACGGCCTCTTTGAGGGGTTCGGCTTTGCGGACCTGACTGAGATACAGAGAAAGGCGTCCCCTGTAATACTGCAAAAGCGCGATTGTCTGGTGGTGGCCCCCACTGGTTCGGGCAAGACTGAGTGTTCTGTAATCCCGATATTCTCGCTTGTGGCCGCATCCAAGAAGAGGGACAAGGGGGAGAAGAAAAATGACGGGGGTGCGATCAGGGCCGTATACATCACGCCGCTACGCGCACTCAACAGGGATGTCTTTCGCCGCATAACTAGATATGCAGAAGCAAATGGCCTTACGATAGGGATAAGGCACGGGGATACACCGCAGGGGCAGCGCAGAAGGATGGCAGAAGATCCTCCAGACGTACTGATTACGACCCCAGAGACGTTGGTGGTACTGCTGGTACAGCCCAAGATGCTGGCCGCCCTGTCGGGACTCGAATGGGTTGTTATCGACGAGGTGCACGAACTGCTCCCAAGCAAGCGGGGGTCTCAACTCTCGATAAGTCTGGAGCGGCTGGAGCTGAATGCGCGGCGGCCCCTGACCCGCATAGGACTCTCGGCTACCGTGGGAAACGTCTCGGATGCGGCGAAGTTTGTAGTGGGGACTAGGCGGCACTGCCGCATAATCCAGGACAGGTCGATACGCCGGTACGACGTGGAGATCGCATATGTAGACGGCACTATATCTGATGCCGCAGATATCATATACGGGCGCATTGTACAGTCGAGGCTCGACTCGCCGGTGCTCCTTTTTACAAATACTAGGGGAGAGGCCGAGTTTCTGGCATCCATACTAAAGGAAAAATCCAAGGTGCCTGTGGAGCTGCACCATGGCTCCCTCTCCCGGGAGGTGAGGGGGGATGCCGAACGGATTCTGCGTGCGGGCAAGGGATTGTGCATTGTAGTATGTACGTCGTCCCTTGAACTGGGGCTTGACATCGGTTCGGTGGAGCTGGTGGCCCACTATGGCTCCCCGCGGCAGGTCTCAAGGTTTGCCCAGCGCATAGGCCGCAGCAGGCATACTGCCGGCACGTCTGCTAGGGGGCTGATAGTTACCAACAGCGCCGATGATGAGCTTGAGATACGAGCAATACTTGAGCGTACACGGGAGGCCTCACTTGAAGAGCAGCGCATGCATACCGGGGCGCTCGATGTGCTGGCGCACCATCTGGTGGGGCTCTCGATGCAGGCAGGAGACAGGAGCCTGAGTGTGGATGCCGTACTGGCGATGATAAGGAAGGCGTATCCGTTCAAGGATGTGGAACTTTCAGATGTTGCAGATGTGCTTGGGCAGCTTGACTCTGCCCGCTTGGTGTACTTTGACCGCGAGAAGATGACGTTTTACAAGAGCGGCAGATACGTGCAGTACCACTATGAGAACCTCTCTACGATACCTGACATACTGCGATTCAGGGTCTTTGATAGCGTGGGAAGAAGGATTGTGGGTACGCTTGACCAGAGGTTTGTAGGGGATTATGGCGAGCAGGGCAATGTGTTTGTCCTGCGGGGCTCGCAGTGGCGCATATTGAACACGGATGAAAAGTCGTTTACGGTGAATGTGGAGCCGGTAAGGGCTGCTGCCGGCTCTGCAAGGACAGTTCCCTACTGGGAGGGGGAGAGCATTCCGGTGGACTATGAGACTGCCCGGCGGGTGGGCGCCTTCCGGGATATGATAAGGGACGGCTCTCTGCAGGTTCAGAATACGATTGTGGGGGAGGGCATGCAGATGGAGGCCTTTGCCGTTGATACCGTGGAGGCGGCGTCGGGAGGCCACATTGTGGTGGAGTCGCAGAGGATGCAGGGTATGGTTGTAGTACATTGCTGCTTTGGGAGCAGGATAAACTCGACCCTCTCTACCCTACTCTCATCTATGCTCTCGGGCCTGACAGGCTCGCGCGTTGATGCCCGGTCAGATGGATACCGCATCGTACTGACATCTGGCAGGGGCAGGATCATAACGGAGGATATGATACTGCGCGTACTTGGCGACGAGTACGATCTGGAGGATGTGGTCTCCGCATCCTTGGCGGGAACCCACAACGTCAACTGGCGGGTGTGGTGCGCGGCAAGGAGGTTTGGCGTGGTGAGGCGCGACGATGTATACGAGGGAAGATCGGCTAGGTTCCTGTACAACAGGTATGTCGGCACCCCGATCGTACGCGAGGCGCTGCGCGAGCTCTTTCATGACAAGTATGATATAGACGGCTGCGCAAAGATACTAGCCGGTGTCAGGGACGGGACCATAATCGTATCGTGGATGGAGGTGGGCAGCTTCTCGGGACTTGCCGTGCCCATACTTGACCATACGGCCCGGTACTATTCGGCCCCTGCAAACCTAGACGAGAAGATACTGGAGATGGTGCGGGACAGACTGGCAAAGACCAAGCACAGGATAGTCTGCATGAGGTGCGGTAAGTGGGAGCGCCTGATAGAGACGTGTGACGTCAAGGGGCCGCTGATGTGTCCGTACTGCCGTGGAAGGCAGGTGACGGTCACGTTTCACTCCGACTATGACCTTCCCGGGATAGTGCGCAGGAGGGCTGCTGGCAGTAGACTCTCGGCCGATGAAGAACACAAGTTCAAGCGCGCCTGGAAGGTGGCCTCCTTGGTGGAGTCGTTTGGGCC
>RKRU01000115.1 GCA_007571225.1 Nitrosopumilaceae archaeon
CCCTCCGGTACTCGCACCATAAACGTCGTCGTCTCTACTGCAAAGTTTGTCTCCACCGTAACCTCATAGGTGCCCGCGGCATCCTCCCCCTTTGGTATGACAAACTGGTGTGTAAACGAGGCGTCTGGATCTGGACTAATCCTAGTTATGGGGCCAGAATGTACGCCACATACAAAAGTACCGCAATCAATCTCATCCCCGGTCGTCTTGGCAACACTCACTGCGTACTCACCGATGGATATGATCCTGCTAGGCCCGCCCGTTATGACTGCAGTCTCGCCCGGCCCATAGATCTCCCTATCGGATGCGACAAGCAACGACACGGGCTCGCCCGTGCCGTAGACATAGTGGTTGGCCACGCCAAACGAGGTTTTGACACTAGATGATCCGTATGTGGCAGTTATTCTGTACGTCCCAGTATCAAACAGTGTAATGGGCAACTCAAACACGCTTTTAAATTCTCCTCCGCTGTTCGGATACACCCTAGACGAGAAGATCTCCCGGTATGGTGGATCTTTGTCGCTTACCGTTATCACGACCATCTGTGGTACGTGGGACCCGCCTATGCTGCCATGCGCATCAAGGGCCACCCTGCCCAGCACCTCTAGATCGTCACCAGGTACATACAACGGTTTTGAGACGGTCACAAATAGCGGGGCGTCTGTAAAGGAGTCGTTGTCTGGATCTTCGGAGAGTTTAAAGAATACTGTATCATGATCGTCAGAGCCGATCGACACATCCAGCCGATAGACTCCAAATATGGACTTTTCAAGACTGCGCAGTTCGTCTGCACGGGATGTGTGTGCCACATCCGATTTGGGCGTCTCCCATGTCCACAAAAAGCGCTGGCCGCTTATGTCGGCGCCAGAGTTGATTACAACACCGTCTGGTCGGGTAAGTGTAATTACTGCATGCTGTGCGCCGGCATTTGCAACATCGCCGGTCACTACAATTGTCTGGTTCAGGCCGTATACGGATCTGTCAGTACGTATGGATGTGCTGTCTATGACGCGTTGCCCTGCAACAGAAAAGTCCACGGATGCAATCTCCCCCCTATACTTTGCAGTGGCCGTGTAGGTACCTGCAGTGAAGACCTTGGCGTGTGTCGTTGTCTTTACTGCAAACCTGCCGGACTCGTCAGGCACGGCCGCAAGAGTGTACTTTATTGCACCCTCGTTGTCCACAAAGCCGCGCCGTATGTCGTCTTCCGTAGCGAAACTCTCAAGCGACCTGCCCGTCCCATCGGATATGATTATCGTGACCAGCCCGGCTCCCGGCACGTGGCTGACGCTGCCAGACTCGGCAATCTCCCCTATCACGCCGGAAATTATAACTTCGTCGTTCTGGCCGTATGTCTGCCTGTCTGTACGTATGATAAACGGAGCACTATCTGATGAAGCGGCGTCGTCACTGCCGCCAGCCACTACGCGCATTACCGCATGAAGATCCCCCGCATCCCCGGAGACTGTTATGCGGTAACTTCCTGTCCTTTCGGGGGCGTCTGGAATTACAAACTCATAACCAAATGAACCGTCGCTCATAACATTGGTAGTGCCTCGCACCACATAATCGTCACCGCCAGTCACGCCCACAGCAGAATGATCAGTCTGCAGTATTGTTATGTCGACGGTACCGCCATCCATCATACCACTCATCTTGCCATCCACGACAACCGTATCGCCTAAGAGATATGCAGCCCTGTCCGTATCTAGGTATGCAGGTACGTCCTCTGCAACCTCAAATGTGGCGGTTCCCGTCATGCCCGCATATCTTGCGATTACCTCGTATGTGCCGTATACGGGATTGACGGGGCTTATCAGAAACGATGTCTCAAACACGCCATCGTTTGTGTCTGCAGCCAGATCCCCATGGCTTATGGTATTGCCATCTGGATCAGAGACCGTATAGGACAGCGTCGCATATCTAGTCATCTCGGCAGCCACGATTGTAACTTTTGCATAGTCTCCCGGCACATAACCCGGTCTAGCAGTACTGACGACTAGTGGCTGCTCAACTTGTACCTCCTCATATACACGAACATCCCCGACGCTAAAGGTCGTGCTAGCAGAGGCGTCTGCATATCTTGCCGTAACCTCGTATACGCCTCCCACGATGCCGTGGATCTTTTTGAGGTCGATTGATGAGGAGTACTGGAGGTTTGAGTCAGGGTACAGGGTAACGCTCCTCGCATAATCTGGACCCACAATCTCAAGATGTACAGATTCGGTCACAAAGGACGGTTTTACTACAAACTTCTCCTCAGATACGCTGCCGCTTATCATTACAGTCTGGCCAAATACATAGGACTCTTGGTCCGTGTCGACTACAACTACAAGTCCCTCCACCTTGTCGTCCTGCAGGGCCTTGCCGTTTGAGACTCCGGGTGTCGGTAGTGCAAACTTCCAGTCGGATCTTTGGTCCGTGTCGTATCCATCATAGATGCGCTGCCACGACTTGGAGTCGTCCTCCATGTCACGTATATCGGGGGTCTTGTCTATCACCACGCCCGATGCATCGCGCAGTTCGACTGACTCGTTGATGTCGGTAAACCACAGGTTGTGATGGGTGTATGCCACAAGCTGGCCAGGCCTAATCATGGTTCCCTCGGGGACAACCATGGTCTTTTTCAGTACCGTAGTCGATGCTATCTCCCATCCTCCAATATCCACCGTATCACCAGTCGGATTGTACAGTTCGATCCATTCAGATACGTGGGTGACGTCACTACCGGGCGGGTTTGTGTCTATCTCGTTTATTACTATGTGTGGTGTATTCACTTGAGCCGTAGACATTGTCGCAGTTGTTGCAAGGAGTAAGAGTACCACTACCATTATTCCAGTCAATATTGTAAAAGCCGAGGGGATCGCCTTTAGTGCAAGCTTGGGCGGGTCTTGGGTGGCCGTCATACTGTATTATGCTTGCAGTATTGCCTTTTATAGTTAGTATCTACAAATGTTGAGTATCTCATCAAATTTTATAGACTTTTTCCGGCCCGACTGTAAATCCGTCGTAACTGTTTACGTCCAGCATAGGTTCTGTCCAAAATACGAGGGATAGCGGGTCTCATGATACCCGTCTAGTGGGAACCCATTTAGTCATGTTTAATCAATTTACTATTGAGTTGATGATTTGAACTGTTTCTACTATTGTGATACCAGATGCAGGCGCGCAAACCGAAACCTCTTAGATACCACTAATAATATAATCAGTATATGGTACCCAAAAGTCTCCTTTTGTGGAGTAAATTTGCGGAGAATGGTGGTATGATGTTACATGGTAAAGGTGGAAATAAAGAGCAGGGCACAGATGGCAGAGAGTATAAGGAGACTAGACGTTAATACGTTCACCATAATATCACAAGAAACCGGCCAAAGTACTGATCCCATGCACAAGTCTGACAAATTGTTTGTGTTGAACCCAAGTCGTTACTTTCGAAGCATTTGAGCAAGACCAATATATCCCTCCGACATTAGACTACAGGGGAGGCAGTCTGGTATTTGGGAATACAGGAGAAAATACTGAAGGATGTGGATGTGTTACACCAGTCTCTGATACTGTTGGCAGATGTCGATGACGAGCCAATCAATGGCAGGGTGAAGCTTCAAAAAATCATGTACCTGCTTGCAGACAAGGTTGAAGAGATAAAGGCGCAGAGCAGATACAATGCCGACAACTACGGCCCATACAGCGAAGTGATAGACGAGGAGGCGCGATATCTGGAACGTGTGGGCGTACTGGCCAGCAACTCGGGCAAAATTGTTCTTACCGTGCAAGGAAAGGAAATTGCTAGGGAATTGGTCAAACAAGAGGATGAGGAAACTCTCAGAGCGCTATCGGAATACAAAAGATTCTTGAATGATCTGCCCAGTAACGAACTGCTTGCATACATATACACTGCATATCCAGACATGGTTGACGAATCCGTGGAATATCGGAGACTGAAACCAAATATAGAAGCGCACATTCTTTCACTAGTTAGAAAACAAAAAATTAGCTCTCAGAGGGCGGCTGAACTGCTGGACAGGTCACAGGATTATATAATCAAAAAAATGAGAAACAGCCGGATAGCTGTGTTAGGATAAACCTTGAAGATATTGGACGCGACAACCATAATCGCAATATTTAACGAAATTGACTATCTGGAACTAATCGACAAGATAAGACGGCTGGGACATGATCTGGCAGTTCTGTCACACGTTATGGAAAGCGAACTGTTGGACGGGACCACCTTGCGCGGGATCAAAAAATATGTAGACGACAAGAAGATCCATGTCATAAAAAACAATACGATTGACGAAATCAAGGAATTCAGGAAGGATTTTCCGGGCCTGGGTCTGGGAGAGTGTGACTCCATGCTGTCATATCAAAAACTGAAAGAGTCTGAAAACAGCGTATACTGCATCTTAGATGATGCGAAGGCAAGGCACAAGGCCGGGGAACTGCGCATCAAGTTCACCGGATTGATCGGCCTGTTGGGAATGATGAGGGACAAGAGCATACTGACAAATGGTGAAGTAAGGGTGATTGTAGAACGATTACGGGATTCCGACTTCAGGCTTCCAGAGGGCGTTGTTATATAGTTCGGGCAGGATAATGAGTTGTGGAGGAAGCCAGCATAAGATCCACATAGAATGAAGAACTACAATCGCTCTTATGTTGAATTTTGTGGGGGGGTAAACGCCATGCAGACAACCAAAACAGATCAATAAGGGTAGATCCCACGTACCCCCATGGACACTAAAAAATTGGAGCAACTCACAGCAGTTGGAAAAAGCCAAGATGGAAAGACCAAACTGTCCCCAATACTGATTCTGTTCAACATCTTTTCTGATGTGCAATTTGTCAACGAACTGTTTGTAGCCGTACGCTGGTTTGACGTAGTAAAGGCAGAAGATATTCGTTCAAGATAGAATAAATCAGTGCCTACAATGTGAATTAGAGTACGGATATTTTCTTCTTTTACTACGGCACCCATTATCCCCACTGTAAGGGAAAAAGTAATTGGACACGGTTCGTATGGAGAGTATCTACACCGTTACAAATGCAAGGAATGTAAGCGTACATTCAATGACAAGACTGACACTTTGTTGCACTATAGGCACATCAAGATTGGAGATCAGATGATGTGGGGGCCTGGGCGCTCGCGTGCGCGTCACCCAATGGCATCTCAATTAATTCCATCTCATCATAGCTGGGATGCGCATACAAGCACACATACATGATGATACGTCCCATTATAGAAAAGATATGCAAGCTTCCAGAAGGCATGCTGCCTAGAACAGTCGAAATAGACGAAGGCTATGTCCCGGCCGCCTCAAAGAAGTGCCCTTGGAGACCACCAAAGAAGAACGCACCTATGCAAGCCGCCGAAAGATGAAACGCAGGCCCTGCCGCGGTAAATTTGAAAAAGACACTCCAATGGTCATGATATATCATGAAAGAAAGGACGCAGGCAAGCCTGATCGGACGCTGTTTGAGGTGGTGCCACGGGATGATAAAAATATTGCCGACCGTGTACAAGAAAAGCTCGAAGAGGGATCCACCGTCTACACCGATGAATTTCGGGCATACTCAACGCCAGAAGAGAGAGGACTTGACCACCACACCGTAAACCACAGC
>RKRU01000048.1 GCA_007571225.1 Nitrosopumilaceae archaeon
AATTCTGTCTGATGCAGAGCTGACAACTCACAGTGACGGCCGCGGTAAAACTATGATCATGTTTGAAGAGACGGGCTTTGCAACTGTCGTGGTGTCTAACATAGATGGCTCTGATGCCAAGGCCAAGATTCGCTTCGCTGTGAGTGAACCTCATGGAATGCACGGCGGCGACGGCGACAGAATGCACGGCGGCGACGGCGACAGAATGCACGGCGGCGACGGCGACAGAATGCACGGCGGCGACGGCGACAGAATGCACGGCGGCGACGGCGACAGTATCATAGAATCTGCCATTGAGCACCATGTAGATATGGTAGTGGATTCATACATGCCCGGCTGTGAAAGGGATGATTCCTGCTTTAATCCTTCAACAGTGGAGATCATCGTAGGACAAAGCGTAGTGTGGACAAACAGCGATGGCCTGGCGCATACCGTGGCATCGGGAACCCCCCGCATGGGCGAGTCTGGCATGTTCAGCAGTCCAGTTGTGCCATCTGATGAGACGTATAAGGTCACGCTTGAGACTGCAGGTACATTTGACTACTATTGTACACTACATCCGTGGATGACGGGTGTCATAATAGTGAAGGAGACCCCAGACATGTCATCCCATGACTCCATGGGAGGCCATGAAGTGTCGTCTGACATCTCTCCAATACTGCCAGATTGGCTAAAGACTAGTGTGGGATGGTGGGCCAACGGGCAGCTGGACGATTCGACACTTGTCTCCAGTCTGGAGTTTCTCATAAACAAAGGGTTCATACAGATTCCAGACACAGTCGCACCTAGCGATGCTACAGACAACGGAGATCATGCCACCAATAATGACCATGCCACCAATGACCATAATGCCGGTCCGGTAATCCCCGACTGGTTAAAGACAAACGCAATGTGGTGGTCTGAGGGACTCGTGCAGGACAGTGAGTTTGTCAACTCCCTTGAATGGCTGATCGTAAACGGAATCATCAAACTATAACACTCTGATACAGTATTTGTTGCCGTTTCAGACACATCACTATCACATCTACAAGTCATGCCAAACACGTATGGACCTTTGGCATCAATCGTGGTGTGGATATCTGCGCACGCATGATGATGCGGTGCTTCAAATCTTGGATCCGATTCAATAGACAATCTTATTAAATAATTTTTGTTAGGCAGTTTATCTAATGATTCCGCTAAAGGATGAAAATCCGCACCCTCCGGGTTTCAAACCCGTCATGACTATCTTCTTGATAATTGCCAATACGGTCGTGTTTCTGATGCAGGTGGCCGCGACAGGACAGTTCTTTGACTTTACAAACAACAACGCGTTTGCAATGTTTTACAGCTGGGGTGCGGTCCCAAACTGCGTGACTGGTGCAGACGAGTCCATACTCAGCTTTGGCGCAGAGGTGTTTGCCATACCGTGTCCAGACATGCCGTATGCCACGCTGATCAGCTCCACGTTCATGCACGGCGGACTGATTCACTTTGGTGGTAACATGCTATTTCTGTGGGTCTTTGGCGACAATATTGAGCAAAAGTTTGGCAAGTTCAAGTATCTTGGAATATACCTAGCATGGGGAGTAGTGGCAGGTCTAGTCCACATTTATGGCGACGCTTCAAGCCCCATTCCTGCAGTGGGAGCGTCTGGCGCCATATCTGGAATACTGGGGGCTTATCTTGTCTTGTTTCCACGGGCCCGTATTCTCACGTTGTTTGGATACTTCTTTTTACACATACAGGCGCGATGGTTCCTACCGTTCTGGCTTGTGATGCAGAATCTTCTTCCATACTTTATAGGCGGTTTTGGCGTTGCAGGCGGCGGCGTTGCATATCTTGCCCATATAGGCGGCTTTGTGATTGGGCTGGTTACAGCATATGCCTATAAGAAGGCCTTTGATCCCGGACCTCCTCTGTATGGAACCCGATACGGATATAGGCCGGATTATTACGAATAAATTATCCATGCCATGCGCACATGGTATGCCGCTGATCAAGATCTCAATGTATCCGGGCCGAACAAAAATGCAGAAGGAGGAGTTTGCAAAAGCCGTCACCGACTCTGCAGTAGAGATACTCAAGGCCAAGCCAAACCACGTCATAGTCGTGTTTGAAGATAACCCACAGGAGAACTGGTACCTTGCAGGCGATCATCTCTAAGTCACACCTTTTTATTGTTCGGTCCCCTTCAGATGTTGTTGAAGGTGGCCGTTGTGCAGTTTCAGGCATCTGCTGAAAAACAAAAGAACCTCAAACGCGTGTTGACATACATACAGGAGGCATCTGAAAACGGAGCCGACTTGTGTGCATTTCCAGAGTTTATGATGCTGTATACGGACTCGTCGCAGACTCCAAGACAGCTTGCACAAGAAGCAGAAGAGATGACCGGAGACTTTGTCTTTGCAGTGGAGCAGGCATCTCGTAAACAACGTATTCAGGTTGTAGGTTCAATATATGAGAGGGGTCCCAGACGCAACCGCGTCTATGATACGGTGTTTGTGACAGACAAGAGGGGCAGGACAGTCTCCACCTACAGAAAGATCCACCTGTACGACGCGCTCGGGTTCCGGGAATCTGATAAGATGATGCCCGGATCCGAGATGGCCAAGCCGGTAAGAACATCGATAGGCCGGGTGGGTGTCATGGTATGTTATGACCTGCGCTTTCCCGAAATGTCCCGCTCTCTTGCGGCCGCAGGTTCGGAGGTGTTAGTCGTGCCCTCGGCCTGGGTTGACGGGGACATGAAGAGGGAGCACTGGTCCATACTAAACCGCACGCGTGCAATTGAGAATGGCTGTTTTGTCATAGCCCCCGATCAGGTTGGAAACATCTACTGCGGGCACAGCATGGCAGTTGATCCATACGGCAGGGTTCTGCTGGATATGGGTGAATCAGAAGGTATAGGATACGTTGACATCGACATAGACCGTGTGAGACAGACGCGCAGGTCGCTTCCGCTTCTCAAGAACCGTAGGACCGATATCTATCCTTCTTTGTGTGCATAGTTTCTGGTGGCACATCTGATGTTGGAGCACTGCCTGGTCCATTTCTGCTTTGTAGCGTACCGGAATATTACCTCCGGCCAGCCGCACTCCTTACACGCCTTTTTTGTGGCGCGCAGCCTTGCCTTTTGCAGCAGGGGCGACGAGGAGTCACATCCTCCATAAAAATTGGAACATCCCATGAACCGCTTTCCACTCTTCTGGGACTTGATCACCATCAGCTGCCCAATCTTGCAGTTTGGACATGTGACCAATCCTCCCTCTACCTCGCATGCACCTAGTATCACGTATCGTCGTTTCTTTGCAGACCATGACACGTATCCGTTGGCATCCATGTACTGTACGACGTGACGCCTGAATGCCTCAATCTCCGCCTTTGTATTTGATATGATGTGTCTGTTATAATTTACAGCCGGTCCTACAGTTGTCGTTTGGCGTGATGGGTCCTGCCGTACATGTCTTTTTACCTTCTTTTTTGCAGGCTTGGGTGTGCTACTGCCTCTGCCATGTCTTGTAGCCGACTTTGTTCTGGATGGTTTTGATGCAACCGATCGACTTTGAATCTTCCTTCCTGTCATGTGGTGTTGTGCTATTACGATTTTTATAGGGATTCTGTTGATTCGTTGTATGGAAAAAGTCTGCGTTCTTGGAGCCGGGAGCACAAGGTATGGTAACCTCTCTGACGGCATAGCTGACATCACCACGCAGGCATCCGCAGCTGCAATTGAGGATGCGGGAATAGCCCCAAAAGATGTCAAGGCAGCCTACATATCAAACGTATTTGGAGTTGCTGATAAACAAGTGCACTTGGGCCCTGTCCTCATGAGCAATCTGGGCATACCTGACAGGCCGTCCCTCTCAATAGAGTCCGCATGTGGGAGTGGTTCTGTATCCTTTAGGGAGGCATACGCAAACGTGGCCGCGGGATTTTATGACTGCCTAGTTGTGAGTGGTGTTGAAAAGGTCACCCACACGGGCACCGAGTGGACCACCACATACTTTGCATACTGTTCGGACTACTTTTACGAAGGACAGATGGGTGTATCGTTTCCGGGACTCTTTGCCTCCATGGCGCGTGCCTATCTGACCGAGTTTGATGCCACAGAAGAGGATTTTGCACAGGTTGCAGTAAAGAATCACAACAACGGCATCCTGAATCCAAAGGCCCACCTGAGAAAGAAGATTACAGTAGACGACGTGATGAGATCGGCCGTAATTGCCAGTCCGTTGAAACTATTTGACTGTTGCCCGTTCTCCGACGGGGCCAGTTCCGTCATACTATGTACGGAAAAATTTGCAAAGGATCACGGGGGCGACTATGTCGAGGTCATAGGCTCTGGGAGGGGGGGTTCTCCTGCCGCACTGCAGGGCCGTGAGCATATAACCACCATTCCGAGTACGAGGACTGCCGCCGACGCGGCATACAGGATGGCCGGCATAACCCCCAAGGATGTGGACTTTGCCGAGGTGCATGACTGCTTTACCATAGCCGAGGTGGTGGATACTGAGGATCTTAGATTCTTTGAGAAGGGAGAGGGTATACAAGCCGTACGCGAGGACAGGACTAGTCTGAACTCGGATATATCAGTCAACCCGTCAGGCGGATTAAAGTCCAAGGGGCATCCGATTGGAGCGACCGGAGTGGGGCAGGTAGTCGAGGTATTTGACCAGCTGACGGGCCGTGCAGGCGAGCGGACAGTTAAGGATGCCAAAATAGGACTTACACACAACTTTGGCGCCACGGGTGCAAGCTGTGCAGTCCACATATTTCAAAGTGTGTAGTATGTCGGTAAAGGAACAGATGATACAGAATGCCAAAGAGGGCAGGGTGCTCGTCCACCGCTGTACAAAATGCGGATATGTGTATCTGTGTACCGTGTACTTTTGTCAGGAGTGTGGGGGAAAAGACTTTGAGCCTGCTGTGTTGGAGGGCAGGGGAAGCATAGTTACATATACTATAATCACCGTTCCCCCCACTGGATTTGAAAAATATACGCCGTATGCCTTTGTCGTACTGCGGCTGGATGATTCTGACCTGCGCATATCTGGGTTCATGGCAGATATTGCCACTCCTAGGGACCTACCCGTGGGTACGAGGGCCAGAATCACTGGTTTTGACGACCGGGGCATGGTAATAGAACGAGACGAGTCCTGAATTCTGCTTTTCAGTCAGTATACCTAGGCACCACCCCAACAGGCACCCTAGTCCACAATGTTTCTGCTCGTGTTGTCCGGTGACAGGTTTCTCCTGCCTATGCGGGTTTTGCAGTTATGTGCGGCGGGCCTGTCTTCTCCGTATCACTTTATCTGCCACCGTACGGATCTGGCCAACCTAGTCATATGCTCCCTAGCACGACTGAAGAACCTAATATCCCGTGTTGTCTGGGGCCTTCTTTGCAGCCATTTTTGTGTTGGGTAGGGTGCGGTGATGGGTACGGCGGTGATGGGTACGGCGGTGATGGGTACGGCGGTGATGGGTACGGCTGTGATGGGTACGGCTGTGATGGGTACGGGGATGGTGGGTAAGGCTGTTGTGGGTAAGGCGGTTATGGGTACGGGGGTAAAGTGTTCAGTGGAGAAATGTTTGGCGCAGAAGTGTACGGCTCTAGTATTTTTCCGTGATACA
>RKRU01000135.1 GCA_007571225.1 Nitrosopumilaceae archaeon
ATCTCCGATGTAGTCCATGTTGTGCCTTCTTAGCGATACCAATGTAGACAGCATAAAAAATTCGTTGACTGCATATTCACGTGGCAGCATGGGCTTGACAGTGGGGCGTATGATGCCTGCCAGCGTACGCCCGTACATGTTTATTACTCCGACGTATCTTATTGCGTCTGAGATCTTCATTACCCTCTTGCACTGGTTTTTGTGCCCTGCAATCTCTTCCTCCCATGCACTGTTTGGGGTCTTTGTCATGCATCAAGATGCCATAATAAGCTAATAAGTCTAATGTCCGTCCCCGAGTAAGAGGTTATACACGCCACCTGTGGTATGATTTTGCCTGCCATCTAGCACAAAAAATCTGTGGGAAAGGACTCACCATACAGCGTGAATTTTAGTCGTACTTGAGCGCATATGACAAGGTTGTCATGTCCATATAATGGACAGACAGGTGGTGATTCTGCTTGTGTGGACCCCGCTTGTGTGGACCCTACAGTCTTCTTGATTGCATTCATAACGGCTGAAAATCTACTATCCGCCATGAGGATGTTGGTCGTTTTTGTACTTGGCAGGATGTGTCATGCGGTGTGCCAGACGCGGTGTGTTAGATGCGACTGGATGTATGGCTTTACCTGCTCTGTCTAGCACAAAAAAATAACTGAAAAAAAGGACTCTTTAGTAGTGCAGTATGAGTTTTTCAGTCGTGCTTGAGGACATATAACCAGGTTGATGAATCCATATGAGAACAGGTAAAGTCATACGACTGGACAGACCAAATACTTAACCGTCTTTAATACACATGTTATGCATGCGAGCTTTGTGCCTCATTACTGTAAAGGCGGGCAAAGTTGATTCCGTGCTGGATATACTTAGGAAGAAGCGCAGGATCATCAAACAGATCATGGTAGTGACCGGCAGGGCTGACATTGGCGTACTGATGCAAGGGAACATACACCAGATAAACGACATGATAACAACCGACTTTAAAAGAATCGAGGACATATCATCTACTGAGACACTGATGGAAGTGGAGGTCGATCTTGGTTGGTAAGGGCCATAATTCTGGTAAAGTCACCCAAGAGGCTCATTGCAGCGCGTCTTAGAAAGATAGATGCAGTATCGGACTCATTTCCCACAAACGGGCAGTTTGATGCAGTGGCTGTAATAGATGTTGACGAGCTGGTTCAGATAAAGGAGGTTGCCTGCCAGATCCAGGAGATCAACGGGGTGGAGCGGACGGAAACCATGGTGGAGGTTCAATGAAAATGGATTTAAAGAGCTGTGAGGGAGGAGAGACATGAATATAAAGCGAGTCGGCAACGTCATACTTGCCGTAAAGGATATTGACAAATCCCTGCACTTTTATCATGAGATCATAGGCCTACCGATCAAAAACCAGAGGAGATCGTGGGTGGACCTAGGAACATCTGGCGCACTCTTGAGCATTCATCCCGCATCGCTCACTGCAAAGCATATAGGAAGTTCGATTGAGAACGGCATCACGATAGGATTTCTTGTAGGTGATGTCCGCTCTGCACTAGAAGAGCTAAAGTCAAAGGGTGTGGCGGTTCATCGGGACATTGTGGAAAAGGACGCGGGCAAGAATGCGGTAATAAGGGATCCGGACGACTATCTAATATCCCTCTTTGAGCCAAACTTTACAGACAAGACAGAACAGACCAGCGGCTACCACGGCTTCACTCCTGCGTAGATATCTGCTGCTGCGGGCATTAGTCTGTATTGATCCAACATACTGTCATTTTTTCAGTCGTCTCTTCAATTATGCCATATCTGTCTGAATCCTGTGAGCCGGTGTATAACGGGCAGGTCTGTATAGCGGGCAGTAGGATCTATGGGTGGTCCGGTTCCATGACTGGATGGCAGAATCACCACACCGTAACCGTAATTGCCACTGTAATTGCCACCGTCATGCCGTAATGAGATGTGGGTTCTGGTGTAATGTTGCGCCATCATGATTTTGTGTGCAGACTGCCTGTACTCCCGACAATACTTGTTGCATTTCTAGTTAGTCTGGCGGCTGTCCTGCTATCGTAGGGCGCTTTTTGTTGTGTAATATTGACATTACAGTGCGAGTATCAGTATCTTTCTGTGCGATCCTCGGCATATCCATAGCTTGGATGCGGCTGCCGTGAATCTGGGCCGTCCCTGTCGTCAAGGCGCTTTTTGAGTCCAGCATTCTCCTTTAACAGACTGTCACGTTCTGCTTCTAACGATCTAATGGAGATCTGGCCGTCATGCAGTGGGTGGCCTGGGGGAATCGGTTTTACACCCGTGGACAAGAGTCCTGCAGCATGCTGGCAGAACAGGCGTCTCAACTCGTCCACCTTCTCGCTTGCTTGTACGGGATCGGCGATCCGGCTCTGGCCAACACTGGGAACCTGCCGTGCAAACTTTGTAGGGGGCCCAAAGGGCATTGGTGGCATGCGCAGGAACTGGGGCACTGTCTGCGGTGGAGCCGGTGGTGGTGGTGGCGGCAATGACGGCCCAAGGCCTGCATTGTATGGACCGCGTGCGTGCCAAAGGATGTCCGTCTCAAACATGAATCATCCTGTATGGGTGGCATATTTTTATTTTGCTGTTGCACGAGGGTTTTATCTAGAATACGGGGGCTGGCTAGGATTCTCTCGAGGCATACAAATCCTAGCCGTTTGCACTCAATCCAATCTAATCACAGCCACAACCAAACCAAATACACAAAAACGACATGATTTCAAAGCCAATAATCCCGTCATAAAATCAACTGGACTATCCATGGTATCTGTAGGATCCCAATCTACAACATAATCGAACCAAAATCAACCATATTTTTGACAAAATCATTATCTGAGACTGGTTGGGGACAGTATTCTAGTGAGAACCATGGCCAGCCCCTCTGTATTCTGAATAGAACCGCAAATTAACTAAATAGGTTCATCACTAGAAGTAATATTATCTGAGACGGGCCAGCACCTGTCTGAGATCAGCTAGCCTCCGCATTTTTGATAGAACCCCCATCAACAACAGATTGTTTGCGCCGAGTCCAAGTAGTACAGTGGAGGAGGGGGAGGGAACCTCTTGCAGGGTGCTGTGTGTGGAGCCATGGACTTTTTGTACTGTGCGGGGCAGGTGAAGTCATACCTGTAGAAAAGATCGCTTTAGTAGTACAATACGGGTTTTTCAGTTGTGCTTGAAAGTATATGGCAGGGTTGTCAGATTCCATATGAGTAGTAAGTCATACATGTCAAAGCCAATGGGGAGCACTACTGACGGTATGCGGCATGGCTGTGGCTTGCTGGATGGTCAATAAATTATTTGGCGCGTTCCTCGTCCCGCCTGAACTCTTCTGCTGCTACAACTAGCCTGTCTATGTCTGCATCTGCATGTGCGGCAGATATTGCGCCAAGCTTGCCTGGAAGTACGAATATGTCATTTTGGGTGATCATCTTGAGGTGATACCGGTATAGCTTCTCTTGGTCGCACCGAGCGGCCTGCACCGCATCTGTAATTTCCACACTCCGACAGTCGCCCATCGTAAAATGTGTCATGAACATGGAGCCTAGGCCCGTAACAACTGCCGTGCCGCCAAGAGCATCGGCAAGTCCGTCTCTTGCACACCTTCCCATATTGTCTATTCTTTTGTATATCTCTTGGTTTTTTTTCAGGTATGCCAGCGTCGCGCTTCCGGCCACCATTGATGCAGGATTTGCAGAGAATGTTCCGCCGCCTACGTAACTGCGCTCCCGTTTTGTGGCATCTGCGCAGGCCATTACATCTTCTTTGCCGCACAGCGCACCTATGGGCATTCCGCCTCCGATGATCTTTCCAAGCGTTACGATGTCCGGCTCCAGCCCGATCTCCGAGTAAAGGCATCCGTACCCGAACCTAAATCCGGTTACTATCTCGTCTAGCATGAACAGCGACCCGTTTTTATGTACAAGTTCCTGCACCCCCGAAAGATAGTCGTCGTCTGCAGGAATGCACCCGGCCCCTCCCAAGACGGGTTCTATAATGACTCCTGCGAGCCTCTCCGAATATTGGTCTAGTATCCTCGCAGTATCATCTAGGTTGTTGTATGGCACGGATACTATCCTGTCGTCTCCGACTAGGCCGGTACTTTCGGAGCCCTCAAACGGCCAATTGACGCTCTTTAGCAGGTCAGATGCATATCCGTGCCAACCGCCGTCAACCTTGACTATTATGTCGCGTCCAGTGTACGAGCGGGCCACCCTTGTTGCATACATTGCAGCTTCTGTGCCAGATGCAGTATACCGTATCTTCTCTGCTGCAGGAACAGAGTCGGCGATCATCTTCGACAGTGCGATGGTCTGCTCGTTTACCGCCCCGTACATCCATCCGCGATCGATCTGTTCATGTAGTGCCTTTGCTACCTGTGGCGGGTTGTGTCCGAGTATGAGACTCCAGTGACCTGCCCAGTAGTCCGTATAGCAGTTTTCATCCACATCTGTTATATGACTGCCCGAAGACGATCTCACGACAAACGGATACGGTCTATAATATCTGATGTTGTGGGAGACGCCGTTGATGTGCATCCTTGACGATTCTGCAAAGAGTTTTGCAGAACGCCCTGTCTTTCTTTTGTATTCGTCTTCATACCTCAATTGTCTGTTACAGTACTCTTGACAATTTTAACCAATAGAGTTTGTACATGGCTCGTCAGGCACATGCAGGCACAGGGCAGCAGTTTACAGTCTCCGATATGGTAGTCTAGTATGCCATCTCACCGATCTAATGCAATACTCCATACCATATACACCACACCACGTGTCATACCCACGTATCTCAAGTGCTCTACATGTGTCTACCATTCTGTAATATCGGTACGGCCCCACACAGGACATGTTCCGTGTGCTTGTTTGTACCCGATCCGTTGTAACTGTTTACGTTCAACGTGAACAATTTGCCAAATTTGTGCCTAGAGTTGGTCATTCAGGCGTGAGGGACGTAAACAGTTACGATCCGTTCGTGCGATCTGGCTCGAATAATGCGTCTCGCATGGTTTATATGGTTTTTACAGTGGCAATTTACTTGCGTGCGTGACGCAATAGGCGGCGCTTGCGATGAAGTATGGTGATGATGCGCCATGTTATGATTCGCGGGCCTCCAGTTACGCATACAGGAATGAGGATTTGATCAAACGGTCAATATCTGAGATGTGAAGATTATGTGCATCCGACAATTCCAACCACATACATTGTGGACAAAAATATAATCATCATTCAGAATCCGGTTGATCCTGCCGGACCTGACTGCTATCGGATTGATACTAAGCCATGCGAGTCGTTGCAGTAATGCAAGGCAGACGGCTCAGTAACGCGTAGTCAACCTAACCTATGGACGGGAATAATCTCGGGAAACTGAGCATAATGCCCGATAGAACACTATGCCTGGAATGGTTTGTGTTCCAAACGATTTATTGCCGTAGGATGGGACTGCGTCCTATCAGTTTGTTGGTGAGGTAATGGCCCACCAAGACTATTACAGGTACGGGCTCTGCGAGGAGTAGCCCGGAGATGGGTACTGAGACACGGACCCAGGCCCTATGGGGCGCAGCAGGCGAGAAAACTTTGCAATGTGCGAAAGCACGACAAGGTTA
>RKRU01000134.1 GCA_007571225.1 Nitrosopumilaceae archaeon
GTACGTTATAATCAGGCTCCTGCCGCGGTCCACATACTTTTGGTTGTCGTATTTCACCAACCTTGTTCTACAATAGTGATCAATAAAGGTTTCGGCAGCCCCAACCCAGCATTTCTTGGCTGAGCCAGCAACCAAGTCCATGTCAGGCAGGGTTATGCAACAAACTTGCCGGGCGCAGAGATCAAGATACCGTACAAAAAGCCAAAAGGTGGTACACTCACCTCCGAACAGAAAGAAGAGAACAAGATACAGAGCTCGCAGCGGATCCCAGTCGAGTACGGATATGCCGGAATAAAACATCATGCTAGACTCAGGGGCCCGTACAACGGGACTGCTGACCAACTAGATGCCGAGTTCGCGATTGCAGCAGCCGTGTACAACCGGAACAGGCTGTGGGACGACAGACTCAAGAAGATCATACTAGATGACACGCGCGTCGCGCATGTGACACCTTCTAATGCAGTAGCAAATTCTGTACCCGAAAAGGCCGCACTCGACGACACGCGCGCCGCAAAAATCCCAAAGACCTGACTTAAGCTCCTTCGGGAGCCGTATGTTACAGGTTACTCCCTTTTATAAGCACCCTAGGGCTGTCTAAGTCCCTCACGCCTGAATGACTGATCTTGACACAGATTCCGCAGAATATTCACGCCTAACCTAAACAGTACGTGGGGGGGGGTAACCTGTAACAGCCGTACTACAGGAAGGATTTGTATTGCCGCCCGGATAAACGGGCAGTGCAAAATCTGACCCCTAGGGTGCAGCCGGCCGCGGCCGAGCTGCGCCCAGCTGAATGCAGTTCAATCCGGCCGCGGCGCCCCGTGTCCTGCGCCCCCTACCACAGAATCCGACCGGATCACCCCAGCCCAGCCGTATCCGTTTTTGAAAAAACAGCCAATCCACATAATGTCTAGTTATAGAATCCCAGAAAAAATACTGTCCTCAAATCCCATGCAAAGAAGACCAATGTTCTGTCCTGCAAAGACTGCACCAAGCGCCAAACACGATATGGCGTGAAGATAAGACACATTCCATCGTTTCTTCAATATACGTGCACTAAACCAAAACACGATCGACGTACATGTTCCAAATATGAAGAGGTCGCATGCAACCCCACCTGCTCTGAAAAATACAAGTGCGCCACCAAGAAAATACCCTGTACCGCAACCAGTTACTATGAAAAGTAAGCACCACACATTTTTTTTAGAAATAAAGGAAAGCATTGGTGTCAAAATACACGATAGATAAAAGTGGCGTCTGTTATGTACTCTTTAATAATAGAATATGCATTATTCTTTGCCACACCTCCACTCAAAAGGTTGGATTCATACCTATCTGATACAATCCTCTCAGGTCCCTGTATTTGCACTTTCTCATAATAACCTGGAATGAAATCTAGCCAATAAATGACTGGTGCAGCAGACCATTGGATCTTGGAATGTGTAGAATTTACAAACATTCCCACCTCATTATGTCCCCAACATGCAGGGGCTGCCGCCTCACCATGCCCCATAAATTTCACTATCCCATAACAGAAAGGATACCAGCTCATTGGGATTGCTTCGTTCCCATTATCAATGGCAGTGTATGTTTGCCGCATATCTTTAGTATCTATTGTATATGTGGAGTCACCTGTAATCTGTATTATGTAATCCTTAGAAGATGTAATATTGTAAGTCCCATTTACATAGACTTTGTGACTTATGTGAAACATGCCATCAGTTATAATAGTTGAAGTCGTACTGATATCCACATTAGTTGTATCGATCTTAAATGACTGTGTAGTTGTATCTGTAGTTGTAATTACTCCGCGTATGTATTCAACTATGTCTGGTGAGTAAACAAATTCTCTATCTACTTTAGTAGCAGAAGCAGTTTGTCCTAATATGGTGAATGATAGAACTGTGCCAGCAAGTATTGCCATAACCAAAATTGGTTTGAGATACTTCATAAAATTACGCCGTTAGTTTATTGAATAAAAACATTACAACATATGCCAGTAGTTGAAACTGTATGTTATAATCAGGCTCCTGCCGCGGTCCACATACCTTTGGTTGTCATACTTTACCAACCTTATTGTACAATAGTGATCAATAAAGGTTTTGGGTAGTTCCAACCCAACATTTCTTGGCCAAGTCAACAACCAAATCCATGTCAGGCAGGGGTATGCAACAAACTCTAACTTGTAACCTCCCACAGTTACAGGTTACCCCACTTTATAAGCACCTAGTAGCTGTTTGGGTCCCCCACATCTGAATAACTGATTCCAAGCATAAATTCCCCAAATTGTTTACGCCTAATCTAAATGATTGTGAAGGAGGGGGGGTAACCTATAACCTCCCACATTTTGCAAACTTTAAATGACTTGTGGCACAAGCGGGCCTGATGTTGCTTCCGGCCGAGATCGAATCCAAGACTCTCATACCCGCCCTGCGCGCCATAATCGCAAAGAAGCTTGTTGAGACGCACAATATACGAGAGGAGGAGATCTCAAAGATGCTTGGAGTGACACAGGCTGCCATTAGCAACTATGTGCGCGGTACGCGCGGAGATCCATCCCTGATTGCAAAGCTTTTGGGTCAGGAACAGGTAGTCAAAATGATAGACATTCTGTGTGACGAGCTGTCGTCGGACAAGGCGTATACGCCTGCCAGCCTCGCCAAGTTTATTGGGTTGTGCAATTACATAAAGTCCAGCCTGCTAATATGCGAGATACATCACAATCTAGAGTCCGACATCGACGAGAGGATCTGCAAGGAATGCGAGAGTATGTTGCTAAAGGGACCAGGCGGGTTTTAGGCCCTCAGACTGCGCGTAGTGTTCCCCATTGGCTTTGGCATGTTTTTTGCCACATACGACTGGAAAATATACAATTGTCAATTTAAATTACCATATTCTGTACAACAACAAAACCCTGTACTACTCCCCATCATGCCGCATACCTCGTGCCCGCAGATACATCTATTTAATTTCCAAGGATCAACGGGTATTGTTGCCGGCATACAGAATCGATATCATGACATCGGAGATCCGCGAGGCGCTATACTCTGCATGCAGTGCGCAAAATGTCGAGCTTGTCGCGCTCTCAGGCGGACTTGACTCTAGCATAGTGGCCCATGCGGCCAAGCATACAGGATCTGTCCCACGAGGCGTTGGAGTCATCGCTCGGGACTTTCCCTCCACAGACCTGACATACTGCCAGATGGCGTCAAACAGAATCGGCGTACCGCTTTCAATATACAACGCACATACGACTGACATCTTAGACGGGGTAGCCGAGACCATAAGGATATTAAAGAACTTTAACGACATAGAGATCAGAAACAGCGTCGTCATGTATCTGGCAATAAAATGGGCTGCAGACAACGGGTACCGCACCGTCTTTACAGGCGACGGGGCCGACGAGTTGTTTGCAGGGTATAGTTTTCTTGTGCACATGCCAGAGGAGCGGCTTGGAAGCGAGATCGAGCGGGTCTGCTCCGTAATGCACTTTACGTCTCGTGCCATAGGGGAGGCCCTCGGGGTGTCTATAGTATCGCCGTTCCTAGACCAGAAAATGACCGACATTGCACGCAAAATTGAACCTGCTCTTAAGGTCAGAACGGATCCCGCAAGAAACAACACCAGATACGGCAAGTGGATACTGCGCAAGGCATTTGAGGGCCGCATGCCAAGCAGTATCATCTGGCGGACAAAATCCGCCATGCAAGACGGATCTGGAACGTCGGGACTTACGGAACTCTTTGACTCTGTAATGGACGAGGTGGATTTTGCAAGAAGAAGAGAGGAAGCAAGGAGAAGGGACGGCGTTATCATACGAAGTAGGGAATCCATGTACTATTACACGCTGTTTCGGAAGAACTTTGGGCTGCCGTCTGACATGTGTGGCAGCCCTGCAAGTGTGGCACGGATCTTCGATACTACACATACAGTCGACAACAATATCGACTGTAGTTCTGATTGTGACAGTACCCAGGACAAAAAAAACGTAGTGCAGAAACGGTGTCCATACTGTCAGTATATCGTAATGGAATCAAGGTTCTGCAGGATGTGTGCGGCCTTTCCCATCTAGACATTCTTTCTGTACTTGCGCGGCTTTTTGATAAAGATCCGCCTACACCCGTTGCAACAAAAGTAATAGACCGAGCCGTTGTACTCGTGTTCGAGCGCCATATCCTTGTCAAGCTCTATTCCACACACTGGGTCTACGGGCACAGTTTATCAACAAACCATATTCTAATTTATAGTATAAAATCGTGCACGGGTTACCCGTAGTTGGAAAAGTGATTTTCAGTATGCATAGATGGCTTAGAGGCGATTATTATCCAACCAAATGCTCTATACAAGGGACACACCAACCGCCTCTGTAAGTAGTTGTCCTCCTTATACGCACCCAATAACCGGTCACAAGCAAGTATTAAACCGGCCCTGTCGGCAAAAGTTAGGCAGTCCATCGCACCACCGCAGACACACGCACATATGCAACAGCATACTGCATTGCTGCCGCAATCGACTACCTGCACCGGTTGCAGACAAGCCATACTGCTGCCTAACCTCCTCTGAACGTTACGGAATTTTTTGCCACGTGCCGCCACAAAGAACAGAATGCAGACAACAGCGTCTTCTATCAATCATTGTAAAACCTTGTACCAACAATCGTACCATACGTTGGATTACAGGTCGTTTGCAACCAAGTCGCGCGTATCATCCATCATGCCTCGGTCGTTCATGGAGTGTACCATCTTTATTCGTATGTTGTTGATCCTTGACATGTCCTCAGAGTACAGCTCCGCCATGACATCAATCTCATCTTCAAAGTTGTAGCTATCAAGATAGTCTGAGAACTTTGAGCGCAGTTGGCCGTAGTTGGATGACGGGATGCGCGACTCATCTATATTTGAGAGTACGGCCCGCAGCGAGCCGTTGATCCTCAGCATCTCCCTCTTCAACATATCAAGATCCATTGGGTTCTCTCTTATGTCACTCAGCACCTCATACGACTCTATGACCTGCAAAAGTATCCTTCTGAGGTGTTCTATATATGTGACCATGCTTTTTCCATACGGTGTTCATCTAAATATGTAACACTCCGGCGGTGATTAGAAGTTCCTCTATAACCGCCCAGCAGCTGTTTGGGTTCCTCACACCTAAATGGTTAATCCTAGGCACAAATTCTGCAAACTGTTTACGCCTGACCTTAATGGTTGTGGTGGAAGAGGAGGAGGAGTGTAACCTGTAGTCGGCCATGTCGATACTGTTCATGTACAAAGCAGGGAATCGGCCGAGTGGCCCTACAGCGCCCACTCAAAATCACATAATTTATCAACTCAAGAGCATCCCATGTGCGGTCGCTAGGTACATCACACAAGATAACTTCGTCTGCACCACGGCAGGGGCGTGTTACTCGCCGATGCATCGACAG
>RKRU01000035.1 GCA_007571225.1 Nitrosopumilaceae archaeon
GCATTGTGGATCAACATGAGTATGTCATAACAGTGCAGCCTGATCCTGATGCTGTTTATGCTGTTGAGGGGACGGCCGTGCCGGACATCGTTCCTGAGGGACAGAATCACCCGCATCTTGTAGTCAAATATAGCCTTGTCAGAAAAGACCTCTCCAAAGTGGTTCTTCCAGTTGTCCCGCCTAGATATTATCTTCTCATATCCGTCAAAGTTTATGTAGTCAATCACGCTGTAGTCTGGCTTGTTCAGTACGTTGCTGATCGTCTTTGTCTGCCTGTACCGTTTTGATGCATCCTCCCTTATCTCAGGCGGGATACACGCACTCCACCAGTCATCCACGCCTGCGAGTCGTTCTGCAACAAACCGTCTCATAACGGACTCAAAGTAGTCAAGAACCTGCGAGTCGTCAAGCCGCATATTTGTCATCAAGATGTATTTACAACCATGCTTAAAAATATGGCATGTGTCGGTTTGGAGTGGTTCTTCTGATTCTTCCCAACCCATATACTGCATCTGCGACGGCTGCAATGCAGATATTTCAGGGCACCACATCACGTAAAAATTCCGGGCGCCGCTGCTACCGCCGCCACTATAGGTCCCGAAGCGCCTTTCTCTTAAAGGAGTCCAGATCCTTCTTTACAGAATCAACAAAGCCTGCGCGATCCTTCTCCACGACGCGTTTTGACTCTTCTACAATCTTTTTGATCTTGTCTCTGGGCATCTACTTTCTACTCTCCATGGCAGCCTTTACTTTTTTTAACTTTGCGAACTCCTCGCGCTCCCTCTCCTCAAGGGTGGCAAGTATGAACCTGATCCTCTGCTGATACTGTGGGATTATTACGTTCTCAAGGGCGTTGAGCAGTTTTTGTGTCTTCTCAAGCGCCTTTGCCAAACTGAATATTGAATTTTCATACTCGGCCGCCTTACATATGCGCGGAAGCAGTTCCTTTATCTGCTTGGCACCCCTGTCAATAGAGGAGTTGGTGTCTGCAAACCCGTAGGGCATCGTGTTGCCGTCCTTCTCAGTAACCGAGAGTGTTGGAATCTTGACATCGACGACACGGCGTACGGTCACGTCCACCTGCATGATGGGTGGGGTCGACTCGGCCACCGTATCTACAGTAGAGGTTCCAAGGGCCAGATACGCCTCGTTGACGGACTTGTAGATGTCCTGCAACGGGTCCCATATGCCGCCGCGTGCCTTGGAGGCCTCGTCGATCATCTCCTCTATGTTCTTTAAAAGTACCTTGCGCTTGTCGTCTAGAATCTTCTGTACCATGCTGGCCACCTGGCTTGAGCGCTTGTACTTTAGCAGCTCAATCTTGGTTGCGGCAACATTCTGACCAAAGGACACCGCTTATCCCTGTTCCTGGTAGTACTTGTCCATGTACTTGTCCTTTACCTTGGTGAGTTCGTTGCGCGGCAGCTGTGAGACCACCTTCCACAGTATGGTGAGCGTCTCCTCAATATTGCGGTTCTCGTCTATGGACTGTGAGAGGAACTCCTTCTCAAATACGTCACCCACATCCATATACTTTAGATCTATCTCGGTCAGTCCCGCCTTGCCCACAATTCCTGCAAGAGCCCTTACCTCCTGTGCCCTAGAGTATGCATCATAGTTCTGGTTTGAGATCTCTCCGTGGTCGGCCCTAGTACTGCCCTCCCCGATTCCATCCTTCATCAGCCGGCTGAGGCTCATCAGTATGTTGACAGGTGGATATATGCCCTGCCTGAAGAGATCCCTACCAAGTACAATCTGCCCTTCTGTGATGTAGCCGGTCAGGTCGGGTATGGGATGCGTGATGTCGTCTGAAGGCATGGAGAGTATGGGAACCTGTGTGACACTTCCCTTCTTTCCCACAAGCTTGCCTGCACGCTCGTATATGGTAGAGAGGTCCGTATACAGATAACCCGGATAGCCCTTGCGTCCAGGCACCTCCTCTCTTGCCGCACTGATCTCCCTGAGGGCCTCTGCATAGTTTGTCATGTCAGTCAGTATGACAAGTACGTGCATTCCCAAATCAAATGCCAGATACTCTGCCACGGTAAGCGCCACGCGGGGGGTGATGATCCTCTCGATGGCGGGATCGTCTGCCAAGTTGAGAAACAACACGCTTCGTTTGAGTGCTCCAGACTCCTCAAGGCTTCTCTTGAAGTATTCGGCTTCGCTGTACTGCACGCCGATCGCGGCAAAGACTACTGCAAACTCGTCATCGGTTCCTATCACGGCAGCCTGTCTTGCTATCTGGGCGGCAAGCAGGTTGTGGGACATTCCAGATCCCGAGAATATCGGGAGTTTTTGCCCTCGTACAAGTGTTATCATGCCGTCAATTACAGACACGCCAGTCTGGATAAAGTCCTTGGGATACTCGCGCTGTTCTGGATTCATCGGTTCGCCATTGATGTCTATAAACCGATCTGCAATCGGATCAGGTAGATTGTCCTTTGGACGTCCCAGCCCGTCAAAGACACGGCCCAGAACCTCCCTTGAGACGGGCATCTCCATGACCTTGCCCACGAACTTTGCGTTGGTTCCAGATACCGATAGTCCAGTGGTTCCCTCAAAGACCTGTACGATGGCCTTGCCGTTTCCGACCTCCAAAACCTTGCCAAGCCTCTTCTCCCCGTCGCGCGTCTCAACCTCTACAAGTTCGTCAAATGCAGCATTCTCCACATCATCTACAATGACAAGCGGACCCTTGATCTCGGCGATCTTGCTGTACTGGACGCCCCCCTGTGTCGTGGTCAACTTGTAATCTTTACCCCCGTGATACTCTGAAACTGCTCCTGCATCTGTGCGTCAATCTGGTCAAGCTTGTCCATCTCGTCATCCTTTATGTCCATCCTTGCCTTGAGCAGGGATGCAATTACTGACATGGCACGGATGTCGGCAAGTTCAGCACCGCCCTCCCTGAGCACGGCCTGTCCCTTTTTGTAAAATTCCACCAGCAGCTTTAGTAGCTTGTACTGTTTCTCGGGGCTACAGTACGTATCAACATCGTCAAAAGAGTTCTGCTGCAACAGACCGATCTTTATCATCCTGGCCACCTCCAATATCAGCTTCTCCTCATCAGGCAGAGCCTCCGGACCCAACAGCCTTACTATCTCCTTGAGTGTATCCTCCCTCTGGAGTACACCGTAGGCTTCGGCCCTTAAGTCCAGCCAGTCCTCGCTTACGTTGCTACCCCACCACTTTGCAATGTCTGCAAGGTAGCCAGAGTAGCTGTTCATCCAGTTGATGGACGGATAGTGTCTGGAGTAGGCAAGTTTGGCGTCAAGTGCCCAGAACGTCTTGATGAACCTCATTGTGTGCGTGGTGACTGGCTCTGTAAAGTCTCCGCCTGACGGGGATACGGCACCCACCAGTGTTACAGAACCGTCCCGGTCTGGACTTCCTGCAGCCCTGACACGTCCGGCCCGCTCGTAGAATTCGGCAAGCCTAGATGCAAGGTATGACGGATATCCCTCCTCTGCAGGCATCTCCTCCAGCCTGCCACTCATCTCGCGGAGTGCCTCGGCCCACCGACTTGTAGAGTCGGCTACCAAGACGACATCCTTGCCCATATCACGATAATACTCAGCTATGGTAACTCCTGTATAGATACTGGCCTCCCTAGCCGCCACAGGCATGTTGCTTGTATTTGCAACTAGGACTGTCCGGTCCATGAGCGGCTTGCCGCTTCGCGGATCAGTCAGATGAGGGAACTCTACTAGTACTTCTGTCATCTCATTTCCACGCTCACCACAGCCTATGTAGACCACCACCTGCGAGTCGGCCCACTTTGCAATCTGGTGCAGCGTAACTGTCTTACCCGTTCCAAACGCGCCAGGGATGGAGCCAGTACCGCCCTTTGCTATCGGGAAGAACGTATCTATGACACGCTGGCCTGTAAGTAGTGGAACCGTGGGATCGTACCGGTCCTTGTAGGGACGTGGCTTGCGCACGGGCCACTTTTGATACATCTTGATCGCAGGTGTACCGTCTATGGTTGCAAGATCCGTCTCTAGGTTGTAGTCACCTTCGGGCACGACACTGGCAATCTTTCCCCCCGGATGATCTGGTGGAAGCATGATGGAATGATCGATAAGATCGGTCTCCTTTACGGTTCCAATTACACTGCCGCCAACAACCTCGTCTCCTACCTTAACCACAGGTACAAAGTGATACTCTTTGGTCATGTCCACGGGGGTAGTTGTAATACCGCGGCCGATAAAGGAGCCCGATGCCTTTGACAGCTCCCGCAGGGGCCTTTGGATACCGTCATACAACTGTCCTATAATTCCAGGCCCCAGCAGTACGCTCAGAGGGTTACCCGTTCCTATGACTGGCTCTCCTGGCTTGAGGCCGCTCGTCGACTCGTATACCTGAATGAATGCAACATCGCCTGTAAGCCTGATTACCTCGCCTACCAGCTTGGCCTCTCCCACCACAACAGTCTCGTACATCTTGGCGTCGGCCATGCCGTCAGCCTTTACAGCAGGGCCGCTTACCCATACAATTCTGCCCTGCGCTGCCATCTCAATTGTCTGCTCCGAATTTGGATGCAATATTCTTCCTTATTAAAGGCTTCATACGCTCGATTCTTGCATCTAGGGTATTGTCAAACGTCATGGTACCGTCTTTGGATCTTATGCGGACACCCCCAAGACAATCGATCGCCTCTGCTGCCAGCTCAGAGTTAGGATAATCAGATGAGAGTACGGCCTGGACCACATCTCGGTCTCCCGTACTGGTATACACCATGACATCATCAGAGCCCAGAATATTGACAGATTCTGCAAGAAGCGACTTTGTTAGTGTGATGTAATCTTCATCGTTTCGATCCATGGCGGCCGTTTGCTCCAGTGCCCTGTTAAAGACATCGTTGACTGCCGCTTCAAGTGTGAGAAGCTGTTTGTTCCGAGCCTCCAGATCAGAAGAACCGACTACCTGGCGGTGTATCTTCTCTGCCTCCTTTCTACCGTCTGAGAGGATCTTCTCATACTCTTGCTCCAAGACGGGGACTGCATTGTCCAGCGAGGTGTTCGCCTCGTCCATGGCAGACTCTATGCTAGACAGTATGTCCTTCTGGGTCTGTTCCAGTATCCTATCCACGGTCTGTTCGAGCTGGGTGGCAGTTGTCAACGGCAACCGTCTTGTCATAATAGATTTTAATGTTTTGAAGTGTGCACCGTATGACTTTATCTTACCTGCCTAGCACAAAAAAATAACTGGAAAAAAGGCCTCTTTAGTAGTGCAATATGGATTTTTCAGTCGTGTTTAAGTACATATAACAAGGTTGATAGATCCACATGAGGCAAGTGAAATCATGCTATGCACCCGCACTATGCATGCTATGCACCCG